>CAISZN010000345.1 GCA_903889985.1 uncultured Hyphomicrobiales bacterium
CGCGCATCCCTATGCGCCCACCGATACGGCGCGCATCGCGGCGAGCTACGAGCACATGCTGGGCTGCGAAGTGGTCGGCCGCACTTGCTGGGGCGCGCCCTTCAACCGCATCGGCGCCATCCCGCAGCACGGCGCTCTGGACATGGGCCGCAGGCTCATGAAGGAGCATCCGGATGCGGATACCATCCTCTTCCCATCGCCACACTGGCCGACGGCCCATGCGCTCGACATCCTCGAAGCGGAATTCGGCGTGAATTGCCTCGGCGCCCATCAGGGCATCGTGTGGGATGCGCTGCGCCGCTGCGGCATCAACGACAAGATCGAAGGCTTCGGCCGCCTGTTCCGCGACTTCTGATCAAAGCAGGGAGGATTGCATGAGGGCGCTCACGAGGCTCGTCGCCTGCCTGCCAATGTTGGCCGCGCTTGGCACCACAGCGGTCCATGCCGATGCGGTGGAGGATTTTTACAAAGGCAAGCAGATCTCCCTGCTGGTGGGGAGCGGCGCAGGCGGTGGCTATGACGCCTATGCCCGTGTGTTTGCCAAGCATGCGTCGAAATACATCCCCGGCAATCCTGCGATCGTGGTCAAGAACATGCCCGCTGCGGGGGGCATGGCGGCGGCCAACACACTCTTCAGCAATGCGGAGAAGGACGGACTTACCATCGCGGCCCATACCAATGGCATCGCCATGGATCCGCTCTTCGGCAATGCGGGCGCACGCTTCGACGGCACGAAGTTCGCGTGGCTTGGCAGCATGGGCAAGCTGCAGAACATCTGCGCCACCTGGTACACGAGCAAGGTGAAGACCATCGAGCAGGCCCGCCAGACGGAAGTGACCGTCGCGGGTGCGGGCGCAACGTCCAACACGGTGATCGTGCCCAAGATCATGAATGCGCTGCTCGGCACCAGGTTCAAGGTGATCGCGGGCTATGAGCCGGGACAGGGCGACACCATCGCCATCGAGAATGGCGAGGTCGAGGGCTCCTGCGGCCTGTCGTGGTCAACCATCAAGGCCTCGCGCTTCCCCTGGATCCGCGACAACAAGCTGAATGTGCTCGTGCAGATGGCCTTCGACAAATTGCCGGACCTACCGAATGTGCCCTCCGCGCTTGATCTCGTGACCGACCCTCAGAACAAGCAGGTGCTCGAACTCATCCTGATCCGTCAGGAAATGGGCAGGCCTTTTGCGGCCCCCCCGGGCACGCCTGCCGACCGGGTGGCAGCCCTGCGCAAAGCCTTCGATGCAACGATGAAGGACCCTGAATTCCTCGCCGATGCCCAGCGCGCGCAGCTCGAGATCGAACCCCTCACGGGCGCTGACATCGACCACCTGCTGGCCAAGGCCTATGGCGCGCCAAAGCCCATCGTCGAGCGCGCTGCCGATCTCGTCGATCCAGGAAGAGCTTCGAAATAATGGCCGAACCGATCATTCATTCCGTCAGGGAACATCACGGGCAGATCGTTGCCATCCTCACCACATGGGGAATGCGCGAGACAGATGCCGTCACCGTCGCAGACGTGCTGACCTATGCCGATCTCAGCGGCATCGACAGCCACGGCTTCTCGACACTGCCCTCCTACGACATCCTGCGGCGCAACGGCACGCTCAATCTCACCGCCGTGCCGCGCGTGGAGCGCGAGACACCGGTCTCGGCCGTCATCGACGCCGACAGCGGCCTTGGCCATCCAGCGGCGCTGTTCAGCATCGACCTCGCGATGGAGAAGGCGCGCAAGAGTGGCATGGCAGTCGTGGTGGTGCGCAACTCGGGCCACTATGGCGCCTGCGGTTTCTACACGAAGCGCGCGACCGAGCATGGCTTTGTCGCCATGTCCTCCACGACGACGCCGGGTGTTTCCGTAGCACCAGCTGGTGGCGCGGTGGCGCGTCTCGGCACCGACCCATGGACCATGGCCGCGCCCGGTGCGCCGCAAAAACCCTTCCTGCTCGACATGGCAACCACCACCGTCGCCACGGGCCGTGTGCGCAACAAATTCATCGAGAAGCAGAGCGTGCCGCAGGGCTGGATCAACAACAAGCTCGGCCAGCCGACAACCGACCCGGCCGACTTCATGGAACGTGGCGGCTATCACACACCGCTGGGCGGAACGCCTGATGGCTCCAACCACAAGGGCTCGGGTTTGGCCGCCATGGCACGCATCATGGCGGCTGGCCTGTCGGGTGCGCCCATGCTGCTCGACAAGACAACGCCACGCCGCGAGATCGGCCATTTCTTCTGGGTGCTCGACCCCGGCCTCTTCCGCGATCCGGATGACTTCAAGGGCGCTGTGGCAGACTTCTGCGACAGCCTGCGCGCCACGCCGCCCGCTGACCCAAGCAAGCCTGTGATGGTGGCGGGCGATCCTGAACGCAAGATCGCCGCGATCCGCGAGCGCGATGGCATTCCGGTGGCGCCG
>CAISZN010000346.1 GCA_903889985.1 uncultured Hyphomicrobiales bacterium
CGCGCATCCCTATGCGCCCACCGATACGGCGCGCATCGCGGCGAGCTACGAGCACATGCTGGGCTGCGAAGTGGTCGGCCGCACTTGCTGGGGCGCGCCCTTCAACCGCATCGGCGCCATCCCGCAGCACGGCGCTCTGGAAATGGGCCGCAGGCTCATGAAGGAGCATCCGGATGCGGATACGATCCTCTTCCCCTCGCCGCATTGGCCGACCGCCCATGCGCTCGACATCCTCGAAGCGGAATTCGGCGTGAACTGCCTCGGTGCCCATCAGGGCATCGTGTGGGATGCGCTGCGCCGCTGCGGCATCAAGGACAAGATCGAAGGCTTCGGCCGCCTGTTCCGCGACTTCTGATCAAAGCAGGGAGGATTGCATGAGGGCGCTCACGAGGCTTGTCGCCTGCCTGGCGATGTTGGCCGGGCTTGGCACCACAACGGTCCATGCCGATGCGGTGGAGGATTTTTACAAGGGCAAGCAGATCTCCCTGCTGGTGGGCAGCGGCGCAGGCGGGGGCTATGACGCCTATGCGCGCGTCTTTGCCAAGCATGCGTCGAAATACATTCCCGGCAATCCGCCCATCGTGGTCAAGAACATGCCCGCTGCTGGGGGCATGGCGGCGGCGAACACGCTCTTCAGCAATGCGGAGAAGGACGGGCTCACCATCGCGGCCCATACCAATGGCATTGCCATGGATCCGCTGTTTGGCAATGCGGGCGCGCGCTTCGACGGCACGAAGTTCGCGTGGCTTGGCAGCATGGGCAAGCTGCAGAACATCTGCGCCACCTGGTTCACGAGCAAGGTGAAGACGATCGAGCAGGCGCGCCAGACGGAAGTGACCGTCGCGGGTGCGGGCGCAACGTCCAACACGGTGATCGTGCCCAAGATCATGAATGCGCTGATCGGCACCAGGTTCAAGGTGATCGCGGGCTATGAGCCGGGACAGGGTGACACCATCGCCATCGAGAATGGCGAGGTCGAGGGCTCCTGCGGCCTGTCGTGGTCGACCATCAAGGCCTCGCGCTTCCCGTGGATCCGCGACAACAAGCTGAATGTCCTCGTGCAGATGGCCTTCGACAAGTTGCCCGACCTGCCGAACGTGCCATCAGCGCTTGATCTCGTGACCGACCCTCAGAACAGGCAGGTGCTCGAACTCATCCTGATCCGTCAGGAAATGGGCCGGCCTTTTGCGGCCCCGCCGGGCACGCCTGCCGACCGGGTTGCGGCCCTGCGCAAAGCCTTTGATGCAACGATGAAGGACCCTGAATTCCTCGCCGATGCCCAGCGCGCACA
This sequence comes from uncultured Hyphomicrobiales bacterium, assembly GCA_903889985.1. Lineage (GTDB taxonomy): Bacteria > Pseudomonadota > Alphaproteobacteria > Rhizobiales > Beijerinckiaceae > Terripilifer. Next base: position 1,292 of record CAISZN010000346.1, read on the forward strand.
GCTCGAGATCGAACCCCTCACGGGCGCTGACATCGACCGCCTGCTGGCCAAGGCCTATGGCGCCACCAAGGCCATCATCGAGCGCGCCGCCGATCTCGTTGATCCAGCCAGAGCATCAAAATAATGGCCGAGCCGATCATCCACTCCGTCAAGGAACACCACGGGCAGATTGTCGCCATCCTCACCACATGGGGAATGCGCGAAGCGGATGCGGTCACTGTCGCCGATGTGCTGACCTATGCCGACATCAGTGGCATCGACAGCCACGGTTTCTCGACGCTGCCCTCCTACGACATCCTGCGGCGCAACGGCACGCTCAATCTCACCGCCGTGCCGCGGGTGGAGCGCGAGACGCCGGTCTCCGCCGTCATCGATGCGAACAGCGGCCTTGGCCATCCTGCCGCACTCTTCAGCATCGATCTCGCCATGGAGAAGGCGCGCCAGAGCGGCATGGCCGTGGTCGTCGTGCGCAACTCGGGACACTATGGCGCATGCGGTTTCTACACAAAGCGCGCGACCGAGCATGGCTTTGTCGCCATGTCCTCCACGACGACGCCCGGCGTGTCCGTCGCGCCTGCGGGCGGCGCGGTGGCAAGGCTCGGCACGGACCCATGGACCATGGCCGCACCCGGTGCGCCTGAAAAGCCGTTCCTGCTCGACATGGCAACGACCACTGTTGCCACGGGCAGGGTGCGCAACAAGTTCGTCGAGAAGCAGAGCGTGCCGCTGGGCTGGATCAACAACAAGCTCGGCCAGCCAACGACCGACCCGGCCGACTTCATGGAACGCGGCGGCTATCACACGCCGCTCGGCGGAACGCCCGATGGCTCCAACCACAAGGGCTCAGGCCTCGCGGCCATGGCGCGCATCATGTCGGCAGGCCTGTCGGGTGCGCCCATGCTGCTCGACAAGACAACTCCAAGGCGCGAGATCGGCCACTTCTTCTGGGTGCTCGACCCCGGCCTCTTCCGCGATCCAGATGAGTTCAAGGGCGCTGTGGCAGACTTCTGCGACAGCCTGCGCGCCACGCCGCCCGCTGACCCAAGCAAGCCTGTGATGGTGGCGGGCGATCCTGAACGCAAGATCGCCGCGATCCGCGAGCGCGATGGCATTCCGGTGGCGCCG
>CAISZN010000347.1 GCA_903889985.1 uncultured Hyphomicrobiales bacterium
GAGCACAACCCATTCAATCGGGCATGCTTGGCCCATGTTAATCCGCATCTCGATTCCCGCGCTCGTCATTCTGGTTTCGACGTCGGCCCAGCCGCAGGCTTCCGGCGATAAACATCGTGGCGCAGTTCTGGCCCAGCGCAACTGCGGTCCCTGCCATGCCACGGGCCTGAAGGGCGTGAGCCCAAATCCAAAGTCGCCCCCCTTCCGGACGCTGGGCACCCGCTATCCGCTCAAGGACCTTGAGGAGTCGCTGGCAGAAGGGATCATGGTCGGGCACGAGGGACTGGAAATGCCGGTGTTCGAACTGCGACCCGGCCAGATCGCGGACCTGATGGCCTACCTCACGAGCATCCAGCGCAAGAAATAACGCGCTTTCGTTTGAGTTGGGTGATTGCTGAAACGCGCGGATGCTGCCCGGTCACTCCGCAACAATTTTGGCATCCTGAATGATCTTCGTCCATTTCGCGCGGTCTGAGGCGATGAAGCTGGCCATCTCCGCTGCCGTGGCGATGCGTGTTGTCCCGCCAACGCGCGCGAGCTTCTCAATCACATCAGCATTATTAAGTGCACGCTTCACTTCTGCGTTGATCTTTTCGACGATGTCCGCCGGCGTCCCGGCCGGCGCGAAGAGACCCCACCAGGTGGCCGCCTCAAATCCGGGGAAACCCTGCTCGGCCACGGTCGGCACGTTGGGCAGCAGCGGGCTGCGCTTGGCCCCGGATACAGCAAGGATTTTCAGGTCGCTGCCGGTTGCAAGGCCAATCACTTCCGGAAGATTGACCGCGAGTGCCGGAATATGGCCACCGAGCGCATCGGTGATCGCCGGTTGTCCGCCGCGATAGGCAACATGGCGAAGCTTGATACCTGCTTCGCGCTGGAACAGTTCCATCATCAGATGTGCGGAGGATCCTGCTCCGGGAGATCCATAGGCCATGTCATCAGGCTTGGCCTTCGCCTGCGTGACGAGTTCGGGCAAGGTCTTTCCCGAAAATCCCGGACCGGCAGCTATGACGGGCGGGGCTTCCCCAAACATGGCGACCGGGACGAAATCCTTCTGCACGTCGAATCCGGCATTTGGATAGAGCGCACCATTGGTCGTCATGCCATTTGCGCCAACGAGCAGCGTGTAACCATCCGGCTTGGCGCGCGCGACCATGACAGCGGCAACATTGGAATTGGCGCCCGGGCGGTTCTCGATCACGATGGTTTGCTTCAGCTGTTCCTGGAGCTGGGCCCCCACTGTGCGGGCGACGATGTCGACCGCGCCGCCGGCAGCAAAGCCGACGACGAATGTCACCGGGCGGCTTGGATAGTCTTCCGCAAAGGTAACAGTCGCAAGGCTTGCAACAAGGCTGACGCCAAGCGCCGCAGACAAAATGGCCTTCATGTTTCGTTTCCCCAATTCACTGAGCCCGCTTACTTGGCGCCCGTCTCAACCATGCCGCGCAGGCCGGCACGCTTGGCTGCTGCCAGTACCAGCCCTTCGGCGATGACATCTTCTGTGAATTTGCGCAGATATGGCAGTGCTGCCTCACGCCCCTTGGGAATGCCCATGGCATGGCGCTCAAGTCCCCAACGACCATCAAGGGCGCGTGAGCCTGGCAACTTGTCGGCCATCTCAAAAAGGGTCGCCTTGTTCGTGGCGAAGGCATCCATTCGACCGTCGGCCAGCATGGCAAGGGCGATCCCCACATTGTCCGCCTTTACAAGCTGCGCCTGCTTGAGATCGCGACCAAGGGTTGTCTCTGACGTGCTGCCGATCGTCACGCCGATCTTGTTGCCGGGACGATCGACTTCCGCGAGGTCGTGAATCTTGCCGTCCTTGGGCACCAGATAGCCAAGTTCGATCTCAAGGAACGGCGTCGCAAAATCCATGATCATCGCGCGTGCGGGCGAGGAGTTCGTGAAGGCTATGTCGGCGGCGCCCGACTTGATGGCGTTCTGAACTTCGTTGTTGTTGGGATACACGATTGGCGCGTAGGGAACGCCAAGGCGCTTGGCAAGCTCACGCCCCAACTCGAATCCTACGCCTTTCGAGTCCGCACCCTCGTCCTTCGAGATCGACGTTGGCGTCCCGGGATAAAGCGCTGCAATGAGCTTGCCGCTGGGAGCCAGAAGTTTCGCTGCGGCCTCATCGGCGGCCTGCGTCGAGCCTCCGAAAAATGAGGCCAGCATGAACCCCGCAACCAGCACCAGTGAAATGGCGCGCCTCGAACATGCCTTGTCGATCTGTCGTCTCAAGGCGAGCCTCCCCTGTTTCATTCCAGCCATCGTATCCAAGCCGGTGAGCCTGAACGAATGGATAGCATGAATGACCAGCATTCACAGAATGAATGCCGGATGGACTAGGAACAGGCTGGGTGAATGGGTCAGATGCGCTCGTCACGGGCGCTCTCGGCGGCTGCGCGCAGCGCTGCTACATTGGCCGCATAGTGCGCCGGGCCGCCCTTGAAGGCTGCAGAACCCGCCACCAGCCAGTTGGCGCCAGCGGCCACGACCTCAGCCGCATTTTCCGGTGTCACCCCACCATCAACCTCGAGGTCGATGTCTCGGCCCGCGATCATCTCGCGGATGCTGCGGATCTTTTCGAGGCCGGAACGGATGAAGCTCTGGCCGCCGAAGCCCGGATTCACCGACATGACGAGCACCAGATCCACCATGTCGAGCACATGGGCGATGCTGCTCTCATGGGTGCCGGGATTCATGGTCACACCCACCTTGCATCCGGCGGCCTTCACC
>CAISZN010000348.1 GCA_903889985.1 uncultured Hyphomicrobiales bacterium
CATGGGACAAGGCCCGCCATGCTACCAAGTGGCCGGTTGCTTCGTTCAGGCCTCTGGTACAATGTCCTGACCAAACGCATGCCCATGGAATCAACACGTGTCGTCAGTGCCCAAGCCGCGCGTCGGCCTTTTTGTGACCTGTCTGGTCGACCTGATGCGCCCGAGCATCGGCTTTGCCGCCGTGAAGCTCCTAGAGGATGCAGGCTGCGAGGTCATTGTGCCGTCCCAGACCTGCTGCGGCCAGCCCGCGTTCAACAATGGCGACCGGGCAACGGCCCGCGATCTCGCGCGGCAGGTGATGGACGCCTTTGCAGGCTGCGACCATGTGGTCGCGCCTTCCGGCTCCTGCGCGGGGACGCTGGTGAAGCACTATCCGGAACTTTTTTCTGACGATCCCAATCTCGCGGCGCGGGCGCAGGACTTTGCGGACAGGTGCCATGAGCTCGTGAGCTTCCTGACGGATGTCCTGGGCGTGGCGCGTGTCGCTGCAAAATTTCCGCGCGAGGTCACCTATCACGACAGCTGCTCTGGCCTGCGTGAACTTGGCGTGCAATCGCAGCCGCGCAAACTGCTGGCCAGCGTCGAAGGGCTGACGCTTGTCGAGATGCGCGAGTCCGATGTGTGCTGCGGCTTTGGCGGCACCTTTGCAGTCAAGTATGGCGAGATCTCAGAGTCCATCGTGTCGAAGAAAACCGAGAATGTGGTGAGCGCAGGCGCACCCGTGCTGCTGGCTGGCGACCTTGGCTGCCTGATGAACATGGCTGGCAAGCTGAGCCGCAACGGCAGCAAGATCGAAGTCCGCCACGTGGCGGAAGTGCTGGCCGGCATGACGCAGGATGCGCCCATTGGCGCGCCGGAGAGCCAGCGCAGATGAGTGATCCGATTCACATCATGCTGCTGCTTGCCTCGGCGCATCTGTTCACGGTCATGTCGCCGGGGCCCAATCAGGCGCTGGTCATGGCCACGGCGGCGCGCAACCGCCGCGATGGCTTCATCGTTGCGGCGGGCTTCTGGCCGGCGGGCTGTATCTGGGCCTCCATGGGCATGCTGGGCATGGGCGAACTCATGCGCCAGATCGCATGGTTCGAGATTGCGCTGCGCGTTGCCTGTGGCCTCTATCTGATCTGGCTGGGCGTGCGCATCTTCCGCAAGGCGCCGCCCAAGGGCGCGCCTGTGCCCACGAAGGTTGAGCGAACGCCTCTGCAGCTGTTCGGCATGGGTTTTCTGACCAATCTCGGCAATGCAAAGGCCATTGCCTATTTCGCCTCGGTCTTTGCCGCGACAGGCGCCTATGTGCTGCCCTGGCATTTGCAGCTCGTTGCCATCTTCATGATGCCGGGCATCGGCTTTGCGTGGAATGCGACGGTGGTTCTCATCATGTCGAGCGGGCCCATGCGCCGCTTCTACCAGCGTTTCATCCACTGGTTCGACCGTGCGTCCGGCACTTTGCTCGTTCTCTTCGGCGTCAAACTTCTGGTGGCCAAATGAGCGTCCATTCGACCTCGCCAGCCTTCAAGGACAATGCGCACAGGGCACTGGCCGATGTGCAGCTGCAGAAGGCGCTGGGCAATGTGCGTGCGGGCTTCATCGACAAGCGCGCGGCCGCTGCTGCCCGCCTGCCGGAATTCGAGGCCCTGCGTGATGCCGCACGCGACATCAAGAACCATACGCTCGCCCATCTCGATCTCTATCTCGAGGCCTACGAGAAGAACGTGACCGCTGCAGGCGGCCACGTGCATTTCGCCCGCACGGCGGAAGAGGCCTGTGCGCTGGTCATCGACATCTGCAACGCGCAGGGCGCGCGCACGGTGACCAAGGGCAAGTCCATGGTCTCGGAGGAAATCGGCCTCAATGCCGCCATCGAGGCGGCGGGCATGAAGGCCATCGAGACGGATCTGGGCGAATATATCATCCAGCTGCGCGGCGAGGCGCCCTCCCACATCATTGCGCCGGCGGTGCATCTCACCAAGGAACAGGTCGCGCAGGATTTCCGCCGCATCCATGCGGACCTGCCGCCCGAGCGTGACCTGACAAAGCCCGAAGCCCTGCTCGGCGAAGCGCGTGCAGTCCTGCGCGAGCGCTTCCTGGAATCCGATGTTGGCATCACGGGTGCGAATTTTCTCATCGCGGAGACGGGCACGTCCGTCATCGTGACCAATGAGGGCAATGGCGATCTCACGCAGATCCTGCCGCCTGTGCACATCGTCATCGCCTCGATCGAAAAACTCGTACCCACGCTCGAAGATGCGGCGCAGATCATGCGCGTGCTGGCGCGCTCGGCGACGGGCCAGGACATGACAGTCTATTCGACCTTCTCCACCGGGCCGCGTCGTGCAGGCGATGTGGACGGGCCGCGGGACTATCATGTGGTGCTGGTCGACAATGGCCGCAGCGCCATGCTGGGCACCGAGTTCGAGGACATGCTTCGGTGCATCCGCTGCGGCGCCTGCATGAATCATTGCCCAGTCTATCACGCGGTCGGCGGCCACGCTTACGGGTGGGTCTATCCCGGCCCTATGGGCGCGGTGCTGACGCCTTCGCTGATCGGCGTCGACAAGGGGGGACACCTGCCCAACGCCTCCACCTTCTGCGGGCGCTGCGAGAGCGTGTGCCCGGTGCGCATTCCCCTGCCCAAGCTCATGCGCCATTGGCGCGAGCGCGAGTTTGAACGCCATCTGGCGCCCGCAACCCTGCGCTATGGTCTTGGCTTCTGGGCCTACTTTGCAAGACGGCCTGCGCTCTATCGGCTCGCCACGTCTGTGGCCATGCCGATACTGGGATTCTTCGGCCGTACAAAGGGACGCTTCGCCTCGCTGCCATTTGTGTCGGGCTGGACCAAGGGGCGCGACCTGCCAGCCCCGCAGGGCAAGACCTTCCAGAGCCAATGGCGCGCGCGCGGAGGACGCACGAGATGAGCAGCGCCCGTGACGACATTTTCTCCAACATCCGCCGCTCGCTCGGCGTGACCGGCCGCGAGGCACCGCGCCTGAGTGCAGTGGCCGAGCGCTTGCGCAGCGCGCCGACGGGGATCGTGCCCACGCGCGGTCAGGGCAGTGCACAGGAACAACTGGCGCGCTTCCGCAGTGAGGCTGAACTGGTCGCCGCAACGACCTGCGTCGTGACCCGCGTCGAGGATATCGCAGCTGAGGTGGCGGGTTTCCTGCGCGAGCACAATCTGCCCGCGACCCTGCGTATGGGCTCTGATCCGCGTCTCACCGGTCTCGACTGGAGCACGACGGCCCTGCAGGTCTCGCAGGGGCCGTCCCAGGGCGATGATCTCAATGCCCTGAGCCATGCCTTTGCAGGCGTCGCGGAAACGGGGACGCTGGTTCTCATCTCGGGAGCGGACAATCCGACGACGCTGAATTTCCTGCCGGACAATCACATTGTCGTGCTGCGTGCCAGCGACTTGCGGGGCGACATGGAAAGCGCATGGTCGGCGGTGCGGGCGCGCTTCGGCAAGGGCATCCTCCCGCGCACCGTCAACATGATCACCGGGCCCTCCCGCTCAGGCGATATCGAGCAGCAGATCGTGCTCGGCGCCCATGGGCCACGACGGCTGCATGTCATTGTCGTCGACGACACGCCGTGAACGGCGGGCCTGCGAAGTTTCAAATCATTAACCATGGACTGACAGGATGCCGGATTGGTTCTGGATGCTGTCGTCATGTTGCGTATCACTGCTCTGCTTGCCGGCCTCGTGGCCCTGACGCAGCCTTTGGCTGCCGCCCCGCTCGTGGCGGATGTTCCGACTGAGCCCGCACCGGTCAGCGCTCCAAAGGTGGTCACGCCGTCTGCTCCCAAGCATGAATGGGTGGTCTCCGACGATGCGATTCCAAGTTTTGATGCCGGGACGCTGGCACGCACCGAAGCGGCGATAGAGCGATATGCTGCCATCGTTGCAGCAGGGGGCTGGCCCAAGGTGCCTGCCGGGATCACG
>CAISZN010000349.1 GCA_903889985.1 uncultured Hyphomicrobiales bacterium
CAGTCTGATCAAGCCAATGACCATAGGCGTCGAACTCAGTCTGGCGAAGACCGTTGACAATATTGATGCAAAAGCGACCCCCACTGATACGATCGAGAGAGACAGCCATCTTCGCTGCAACCCTTGGGTCTGCAATTCCCGGATGAACAGCTGCCATCAGCTGGATTTTGGTCGTCAGCGGAGCAAGGGCTGCCGCAAGGATCCATGAGTCGAGATCCGGACCGTAATATCTTTGCGCGATCAGCGAAATATCGAACCCAAGCTGTTCAGCGCGTCGCAGGATATCAGCGGCGTATAGGAAGCTTTGGTCGACGCCACCACCGTATTCTCCCAGCGTTTGAAACGCTGTCTTCGTCTCATCATCTGCTCGGATAGTCTGTGGCGCCGGACACCAGATTCCCAGTTTCATGATTTTTCCATCTTATTTTTGTGGCGCACCATAAAGAATATCCCGCAGTTGCGCGCGTAACTCACTTGGTGCACGCGACAAGCTCTCCACGGCAGCAAAAGTATCCTTAGCATCCAACGGGGTCAGATCGAGATTGATTTTTCGCGCTTCGGCTGCAAGCTCCGGATCCTTCATGGTCTTTGCAAAGGCGTCTTGAAGTGCAAGTGCGCGATCTGCCGGAATACCGGGAGGCGCGGCGAATGGCCGGGCTACAATATATGGTTGTTCAGCCATGGCGATCATCTGAAGGGCTGCTTCCGTTGGGGCCAATTCCCGTGCTGTCGGAGCGTCAGGGATCCCTGGATGGCGCGACTGTCTAGCGAACTGAAGCAGAATTTTCATGTTGCCATCGGGCTTTGTCCAGGCGGGTTTGGCTATTTTCCCAGCCATGTAGCCGATTAGTTGCCCGTCCAGCTCACCATTTTCAACAGCCAGCCCCACGGCATTCGAGTCCTGGTAGCCAGGAATGATGTTGAGGCGCAGGCCGAGCACCTGCTTCAGCAGGACGGCGATGTCATTGTCGGTGGCGCCGACACCAGTAACACCGACAGTTAGCGTTGGTCCATCTGCGCGTTTCAGATCCGCAATTGTATCAAGGCCTGGCTTCTTACGTGCCCAAATGACGAAGGCGTCTTCAGTAGAATCTGAAAGTGTGCCGAGCCAGACAAGCTTTAGCGGATCGTACTGGACATTCGGACTTCCGCTAACGAATGCGATCAGGGGAATGTTGCGATCGAAACTCGCAATTACAGTGCCATCCTTCGGGGCAACTGTAGCCAGATAATTTGTTGCACGCAGGCTCGCGGCACCTGGCATGTTCTGGACAGTGACCGCTGGTTTGCCCGGAATATAGTTTCCAATGAAGCGGGCAAGCAGGCGGGCAAACAAATCATAGCCGCCTCCCGGGCCATAGCCGACAACAATGTTGACTGTCTTGCCACGGTAGAAATCAGCAACATCCGCGCGTGCGTCGAGGCCGGGTGTCAGCATTGCCAGACCTGCAATTAAAAGTATGACTATGCGCTTGCGCATGAAACCTCCCGTGACTTGAGCCTCTAAATACTTCGACCTCGCCCTGGAGACAATAACGTTTCTGATCACCTCATTGGAATTTCTGGCTATCTTGATGTTTTCTTATTGATAGTCGACAGCTTCGGTCACGAAATCTGACTAAATTTGTTTCCGAAAATCATTCATGAGTGCAAGATTTTGCTTACCAGTCAGGTCTTGCGGAATTCAAGATTGTTGCTCTTGCCGTTCCAGCGAGGGGCTCGACCAAGAGGTCTCATGTGAGGTTGACGTGCTGCGACGGCCTGATCTGGAGGTCCCGCTCGCGGGTCGGTTGGGGTGGTTTGCAGACTTGCCACCATCACCTCTGCAGCGGATACTATGTCAAGGAAACAATAAATCGGGGAGGATGTCATGATCTCGCGCAGGACCATGCTTGAATTATCTGGAGCTGCCGGGCTGTCTACTGTCGTTTCAAAAGCCTACGCTGCGAGTTATCCTGACCGTACCGTTAGGCTGATCGTGCCCGTGCCCCCGGGTGGAGCTCTCGACATCATTGGTCGGATCATGGCGCAATGGCTGACAGACCGCCTCGGTCAGACCGTGATTGTC
>CAISZN010000350.1 GCA_903889985.1 uncultured Hyphomicrobiales bacterium
AGCCCGAGGCAACATCGAGCACGCTGCGCCCTTTCACCACCTCGGGATGATCGAGAACGTAGCGGGCAAGGCCCTGACCGCCCGCCCAGGCAAAAGCCCAGAATGGGGGCGGCAGGCCGATCTCGCCCAGATCATCCTCGGTCTTCTGCCAGAGCTCCGTCGCTTCATCGGCGAGATAGAGCTGGATTTCAGGGGCGTGCGGAACCGGCAGGAGACGCGTCTGCGCCCGAATGAAGGCTGGCCGATCAAGGATCAAACTCATCGGGCCAGCCAGGGTTCGGCCCAGCCAAGGCCCTCCTCCGTATCGCCCCGCGGATTGTATTCGGCCCCCACGTAGCCGCCCCAGCCCTGCGCTTCAAGAGCCGTGAAAACGCCGTCGAGAAAGATCTCTCCTTCGTCAGGTTCGTGGCGGCCCGGCACCGAGGCGATCTGCACATGGCCGATATGGGCGAAGTGGCGAGCAAGCCGGATGATCAGGTCACCTTCCATGATCTGCACATGATAGAGGTCGAACATCACCTTCACATTGGGACAAGCAAGCTCGGTGAGCAGTTCCACGACCTCGTCCGAACGGGAGACGAAATAGCCCGGCCGGTCGCGGCTGTTCAGCGGCTCGATGAGCAGGGTCATGCCCTCCGGCGCACGTTGCGCGGCCCAGCGCAGATTGGCGAGGAAGGCGACGCGCGCTTTCTCACGCGGCGCATCCGGCACGCCCGACATGACGTGGATGGCGTTTGTGCCCATCGCCTGAGCATAGCGAAGGGCGAGTTCGAAATCCTCGCGAAAGCGCCCTTCCAGACCGGGCACTGCGGCGCTGCCGAAGCGATCGCCCGGCGGCGTATTGAGGCCAATCATCGGCACTTTCGCCTGTGCCAGCCTGGCAGCCAGCACGTCGGCCTCAACCTCATAGGGGAACTGGCATTCAACCGCGGGGAACCCCGCACCAGCAGCTGCAGCGATGCGGTCGGCGAATCCATATTCGCGAAAAAGCATGGAAATATTGGCGGCGAGGCGAATGCTCATGGCGCCCACAGTATCCACACCCCGCCGCTTCACAAGCGCGGCGGTAAGGCCTCAGGCCTGGGCAGGATTTGATATGCGCATCACCTCATGGCTGAGTTCAGCGTTGCGGGCACGCAGCGACCGCGTCTCAGCCTCAAGCTCGGCAATCCGGGCGACCAGGTCGCTTTCGCCGGAAGCAACAAAAGCGACGCCGATCTCCTCCGTGTTGCGCCAGCGCAATCTGACCCGGTAAGTCTTATGGCGCGCCGGCACATGGAGATCGAACTCGTCCGGCAAGGCAAAATTGGAGGACAGGATCAACTTGGCTCCGGTCTTCGAGATATTCCGGATCTGACAGTCGTGGTTTGAGCAGCCATTGTTGAAAATGGCCTGCGCCCGCATGAGGGCGCGTAGGCGTTCAGTGCTGCGAGATTCCGACACGGCATCCTCCCCCGGTTTGGACTGAGGATGATTTTGCAATGCTTGCATTTGGATGAAATGCTGGGCGCTGGAACCCTGCAAATGGCCTCAAAGGCCGTAAAATCTTTGGAACAAACATGCGCATTCTGGTGACCGGGGCATCCGGATTTATTGGCCGCCACGTGGTGGCGCGGCTTCTCGCCGATGGCCATGAAGTCACCGCCATTGCACGCCAGCCCCTGTCAGGTGACGACGCTGACTGGAAGACCTGCGACCTGCTCGCGCCCGGACAGTGCGAGGCCATCATCCAAAGGACCCAGCCTCAGGCCTTCCTGCATCTGGCCTGGAGCACCTCACATGGACATTTCTGGACCGATCCGGCCAATGAGGCCTGGCACCAGCGTAGCCTCACCCTTGCCCGAACCGCAGCAGAAGCGGGCACAAACCGGATTGTCATGGCCGGCACCTGCTTCGAATATGCCTTTCCTGATGAAGGTACCTGCGACGAACTTAGGACGCCGCTGGCCGGGCACATGCCCTATGACCGCGCAAAGGGCGCCTGCTGGCAGGACCTGCAGAAACTCGGCAAGGAGGGCGGCCTCTCCGTCTCATGGGCGCGGCTGTTTCACCTTTACGGCCCCTACGAGAGCCCCAACCGGCTCGTATCCTCGCTTTGCCGAGCCCTTGTCGCTGGAGAGCCCGCACGCATGGCCTCGGGCCTCATCTGGCGTGACTTTCTGGATGCGAGAGACGCCGGGGCCGGCATCGCGGCCCTGACGACCAGCAAAGTCGAAGGCCCGGTCAACATCGCCAGCGGCGAGGCGATCCGGCTCGTTGACCTTGCCAGCCAGCTGGCGGAGATCGCCGGACGATCTGACCTGTTGCAGGTTGGCGCCCTGCCGGACAGGCCGAACGAGCCCACGCGTATTGTCGCGGCCGTCGACAGACTGCAGCTGGAAGTCGGGTTTCAACCCGCCCATAGCCTGCCGCAGGGCCTGTCGGATGCCTTGGCCTTCTGGCGCGACCGCGCCAATATGAGAGAGATATAGAAATATTTCTAAATTCGAGGCGCAGCTTATATAGCTCGCCCGCGTGGAACCTGCCGGCGGACGAAAAGCTACCATGACGCAAACCAGTTCAGGCCCGAAGGGCTCTGATCGACAACTGCACCTGCAATGCCCCGTCTGCGACG
>CAISZN010000351.1 GCA_903889985.1 uncultured Hyphomicrobiales bacterium
AGCCTTCCTCGCCGCCTATAGCGTCTTGGTGATCGTGGCCTTCTATGCGGCAGAGAAAGTGTTCCGCCGCAGCTGAGCCTGCATGCTGGAACGGCCTGGCCGCCGATCAGAAAAATCATGGCCGGAGGTGGAGCGTTCGATATTCCACCCCTCGCCCACAACTGAAACAAATGATTGAAATATAAGATTAAATCAGAACCCTAAGAGGTCCTTTCTGCGTCTTTCATGGGCGACTGTGCGCCGGCAATGCGTTCGGCGACCTGAATGAGACGTCGCAAACGTCGGGCGATACGCCCTGCCCCCTCGTAGGTCTCCGGGTCGAGGGAATCGATGCGAACCGTGGCGCTGATGGCCACCGGCTGCCCGGAAACATCCGCGAGTCTCGCCTCAACCGTGTGGCGAGCATGATCAAGGGCTGCTGCAAGTTCGTCGTCATCGAGATCAGCCCGGCTGCGCAGGAAAACGCGAACCGAGGCCAGCTCCGCAGCAAAGACATAGGCAATCGCCAGCACCTCTGAAAGTCGACGCGCCTCCGCGCCACTGGCGCCCGGTTCGTCGAGCATCCTCGTCACCGCCGCAGACAAGGCCGAAATGGCGTCGAATATCCGCCTTCGGGCAAGCCTGTAGTCCTGATCCGACGTGTGGAGGCCAAGCGCACTGCGCGCGCATTCCGCTTCAGACCGATGCAACTCGGCCTCCAGCCGCCGAATGGACTGCGCCTCCCAATGGGGCAGGAAGTGGCTGAAGGCATAGGCGATCAGGCCGCCGATCGCCGTATCGACGATCCGCATCAGGACGAAGACCCCCTCCTCCGAGCCCGGAACCCGGATCTGCAGAAGCGCCATGATGCAGGAGGCCACCGAGGCGATCAGATAGCTTTGGGCAGCGAAGGCATGGGCCATGCCGACAGTGACGAACACCGCGATGCTGATGAGCCATGAGGGCGCGAGCCAGAGTGTCACCCCGGCAATGACACACCCAATGACATTTCCCATCAGCCGCTCATAGCGGCGCTGGCGCGTGACGCTGTAGCTTGCGCGCATCACAAGGGCGACAGTCAGCAGAATCCAGCTGCCGTGGGCACCTTCCGGCAGCAGTCGGCCGACCAGATAGCCGCAGGACATGGCAAGCGACAGCCGGACCCCATAACGCAGGATGGGCGAATGCAGATGAAACTCACGACGCAGGGTGGTCAAATCGAAATGGGAGCGCTGGACGAAAGGTTTGAGATCAATCCCGCGCACGACCTCAGCCCCGATCGATGCATTGCCCTGCGCCTCATGCAGGCGATCGATATGTGAAAAGAGGACATCCAACTTGTCAGCCGTGGCGTGCAGAACCGCCTGACGGGGGCTTTCTGACTGGCGCGGCATGGCGGTCAGACGTGCAAGCAGCTCCTGCCGGTCGCCGATGGACTGGCCCTCTTGCCACACGGCATCGGAAACACCGCGCGCCAGACGCTCGAGATCACTGATGGCAACAAGCAAAAGCCCGCGCAGTGCCTGCTGATGCGAATCCTGCGTGTCGCGCCAGTCGCGCAGCGCATCGAGATCAGCCTGTGTCGACAGTGAGGCTTCGAGAATGTCGATGGCGACAAGCAATTGCGCTGCGATCTGACGGTCTTCGTCCGTGCGCATGCCCACGAAGACCACGTTGCGCGCTGCCTGGATGCGCTCGGCCAGGATCGCCTGTGCATCGACGAGCATGGCATAGACGCTTGCAGGCGGGGCATCGGACGTCAGCGCCCGATACTGGGCGCGCAGGTAACCGACGAGGGCCTTCAGCGCCTCCTGAACCAGCATGCTGCGCGTCCAGCGCATCTGCAGCGGCGTCGCAAGCGCCGCATAGGCCATGTAGCAGATACCGCCAAGCGAAAACCAGAGCGCCGTGGCGATTGGTGAAGCACCGCCCATCTGCACGGCGGATTCCGACAGAACCAGCGCCAGCAAAATCGACACGGTCACCGGGATGACATTGCGCCCATAGGCCGTGACCATTGCCGCAACGAAACCAATCATAGCGACCACAAAAAGCCCGGACCACAAAAGGCCATCCGAAGCGCGCGCCGCCAGTACCGCGAAGGTGCTGAGGATCCAACCCAGACCGATACGCTTCAGCTTTTCGCGCAGCGGCGAAGGTGTATCTGCAACGCTTGCACAGATAGCTCCGAGCATCAGGCCGGGGGCGAAGGCCGGCATCAGCTCATGCGCAAGAAGGGCGATGATCGCGACCCCGACGGATGCCCCGGCCCCATTCATCAGGGCCGAGGGCCTCACGCGACGCGCCGACCGCAGACCGGCGACAGTCGCGTCGATCATGGACTTGAGGCTCCGGCGCAGCAGGCCAGTCGATGGCATTCCCGGCTTCCCCTTATTGCATCCCGACACAGGAATCTGCCTTGGCAGCCATCCTACGCCTTCAGCACGAAATTGACGAAGTGCCCGATGCCGACGAGAAACCGAAACCCGAACCAGAGGATGGCTTGCTGCTATGGGGTCGAGGGCTTTGATACCATGGTGCCAGCCTTCTCCGGAAAGTTTGGACGCGACGCGATCATCGCAGCGACCCCAGGCAAAATGGCGGCGGAGGGCGGTAGCGGATAGTCGGCCGTCATCCTGATGGATGCCATTTCTCCCGGATGATGAACATGCGTATACTCGTCGCAAAATTGGGGGAGGAACCATCATGCTCAAAGCTGGAATTCTGGCCGCAGCGACGCTCATCACCGCCGCAGGTATTTCCAGGGCGCAGACCGTTGTCGAGCATGGAGCTGAGCATCGACTTCAACTCGATTTCCACGTCCCGGATGCGGCTCTTGCAGCATTCCTGCCAGCAGACTGGAAGCCGAACATCGCGACGAGTGGTCCCGCCAAGGACGCCAACATCCGTGTCATTTTCATCGACCGCGTGGCCGTGACCGATGCCCTCGGCAAACTGGCCGGCAAGGGCGCGAGCCGGCTCATCTATCTTGCAGTTCCCGTCACAGGTCCCGCTGGCGCAGGCGGTCAAATGATTATCGGAGGCCTGACATCTTCCTCCGAGGACGCTCCGGGCTTCTTCGGCAACTCTATTCGCGCATCAAAAAGCAACATGCAAAGGTCGGTCGCGTCGGTCGGCGACAAGACCATTCGCGAGGAAACATGGTCCTTTGCAGCAACTGGTGGGGAAAGCTTCGAGCTGCACGTGAAACTCGAAGCCGCTCCTGTTGCCAAGGGGCAGTCGGAGACCAGGTTCTTCGATCCGAGAGATCCCTCGCTTTATCAGTCCTTCAAGGTCGAACAGGTGCTCGACATCGCGCGCAATGCGACGACCGGTATCGATCGTGTCAGCGAATTTTCGTTCAAGGGCGGCGGAGGCAATTTTGCAAAGCTCTTCGACGGCACCGAAAAGCTGCTGAGCATTGATTCCATTCCCTGGTATGCCCGCTTGATCAGCAAGCCATGAAGCCTCGGTCGAATAGCTGAATGACATCGCCTGACTATCAAACCATGACATGGCCTGACTATCAAACCATGACATGACCTCCCGCATAGGGCTTCAGATCATGGCCCAGTAAATCCAGGCCGCCCCCGTTCCCGTGAAGACCGGCCAGATCATGGAGCGGGTCAACAGGACCGTCACGAGTGCGACCGCGCCACCAAGCCACTCCTTGGGCCCGCCATTCAGGATGCCCGGAACCACATAGCTCACAAACAGCGATCCCGGCACATAGGACAGGAGCGTGCGCAGGCCGGCGCTGGGATTGATACGGCTGAACAGCCAGTAGCCGCCACCCCGGCAACCATAGGCGCCAAATGTCATGAGGACGATGGTGGCTGCAACGAGCGGATCGAGGCTCATGCGATCCTCCCGAGCGCCCGGTCGCGCAGATAGCCTGCACAGCCCCCGGCAACGGCACCTGAAAGAACATGCCATGCAGTGCCAGGCAGCAGGCGTGAGACGGTCACTGCGGTTAGCGCAGCCACGGCCCATGGCACAAGGTCGCGCTTGCCCTTCCACATGGGCACGAGAAGCGTGATGAAGACAGCCACGGCTGCGAAGAAAAGGGGATGACCGGGCTTGGGCGCTACGGCCTGCCCGAGCAGGAAGCCCGCCATGCTTCCGAGGATCCACATGAACCAGAGCAGTGAGCCTGCACCGAAGAAATAGGCTGCGTCCCGGCCACCCCGTTCGATCTCCTTGAGGGCCAAGGCCCAGTCGTGCTCAACGAGGAAATAAAGAGGCGCCCAGCGCTTCCACCCGCGAAGCTGATCGAGCCAGGGCGCCAGCAGCGGCCCCATGAGGATGAAGCGCAGATTGACCATGAGCGCCGTCAGGCTCGCAGCCATGACCGAGACCGGCCACGTCCATGCGGCCAGTGTCAGAAGCTGTGCGGAGCCGGCAAAGACCACACCGGCCATCAGGGTCGCTTCGACGAAGGAGAGGCCATGGACCTGTGCTGTGACCCCAGCGACCAGCGAGAATGGGATCTGCCCGATCTGCATGGGCAGGCTGGCATTCATGCCCCTGCGAAAACCCGCCCAGGTGAAGGTAACCGGCACCTCCCCTGCCCGCCGCTGACTGTTCTCCACCGTCACCGATTCATCCCTCGTTCGTGGGGTCCTTTGGCACCATCTTCAGGCAAGGGACAAGCCTTACGACAAGGCAAGTTCAGCGGGATGGTCAATGGCCCTGACCGGGGCCGTTCAGTTTCGCCCGTCGCGTGGCGTATCGCGTGGCCTCCGAAGACCCAGACTGCTGCGGCCGGGCTCTGCCCGGCCTTTTTTTAGTGCTTGTCCAGCAAAAGGGTCGAGGCCTTGCCCGGCGGCAGCTGGTCGATCACCAGAAGCTTCACCGGAACCGTACCAACCGTCTCTCCATAGTGCCATCGGTCAACGCTCTCGGCGATGAATTCGCCCGGCTTGTAGATCCGCGATGTCCTGCCAACCTGCACCACATTCAGCTCACCCTGAAGCACATAGGCATAGCGCTGGTAGGGATGCCTGTGCTGCGGCAGCTTTGCACCCGGGGCGATGTCATAGGTGGACACAACGAGCTGCAGCTTGCCGCGCGGCAAGCGGATCGGCTGGCCGACGTCGTTGGTTAGGGATTTGCTCAGTTCCTTCACGACAACGGGAGATGCTTCGAGTGCCTGAGCAGTCAGGTTGCCCAAAATGAGGGCGCAGAGGGCAGCTAACGGCACCGCGATGAATTTCATGAGCGACAGATCCTGAGATTGAGGCCGGGAACCTGCCAAAGTGAAGACCCTACGGCAAGCGATTCAAAATCTGGGGAGGCGTTTTGCAATCTTTTCAGCCTTCAGTCCCAGACCCTTCGCATGATCATCAGGTTTGGCAGGAAGTGTCTCAATCGACTGCATCACATCGCTTCTGATTGAATTGAACAACTCCCTCCATTCACGAGCCTTCACCATGGTGCCCTCTGCAGCGGCAATCTGGATAGAGCGCCCATCGTGAAGCCAGATCTCGAAAGATTCTTGAGTTTTGCCTTTATTCACCAGGCCTCCAGCTAAAGAGGCTGCCGCAATTCCCAGAGGGCCAAAGACCAGTGAAGCTGACGCCCCAGCCACCACAGCACCCACGACAGCGCGAACCTGACTACTATGAGCAGTTTTTTCCTGGGCACCGATCGCCTTGACCTCGTGCCACAGAAGCCGGTGCTGACGAACAACAATGCCACTCACACCCAGCAAGGCAGAACGATGACATCCGAAATCACCGCCAATGATCCGAATGGGCAGGTAAGACTTCATTCGCGGCCTCAAAACCAGGGAGCGATGAATCGCCCATTCAGGTCAGAATATAGCGAATGATACCGTTCAAACTGGGCGTTCTTACCCGATCTGTTTATTGGCACGACTGGCAGTTCCGCTCATCACAGCGGCGCGCATCAATCCGAGGAACTCCTGCTGGAAGGGCGTTGGCAGCCATCCTGCGCGGGTGGTGAGGCCTACCAGTCGCGGCTGATGGGGGACGTTGATCCCATCGAGGCAATGCAGGCCAGACCAGCCGTCGAGCTCCACCTGCCAGCGTGACAAGAGACTGATGCGATCGCCCGTGCGCAGCAGGGCAACGATAGTGGACAGGCAACTCGTCTCGACAGGGGCGCGTGGCGCGATCTTCCAATGCTCCATTAGCGCATCGAGGACGGTTCGTCTTGGCAGGCCATGGGTCGGCAGAACGAATTCGTAGTCTGCCAGATCTGCAGGCGTGACGTGCTGCTTCTCCAGCAGGGGATGGCTGGCGCGGCAGACAAGCGCGTAGGGATCGTCGTATAGCGCTTCCTCCCGCAGGTCGTCGAACGGGGATGGTGCGCGCAGTGCACCGAAGATCACATCGATGCTGCCCTGACGAAGCGCCGCCGCATGCTGCTCCCAGGCCCCCTCGATTACCTCGATCTTCTGGCGAAGCTGATGGGCCAGAAGCGCACCGGAGACTTCCGCCAGCAGCGTGCGTGAAGAAAGGGCCAGCACGCCGATGCGCAGATGCGTGCGCGCTGAAGCACCAATCGCATCGATTTCCTGAATCCCGGACGACACTTCTCCCATGGCCAGGGAAAACCGACGCGCCAGCTCGGAACCTGCGCCCGTGACCTCAAAGCCGCTCGCCGTGCGGCGATATAGGCTCACCCTTAATAGACGCTCCAGGTCCCGCGCAGGCCTCTGAAGGCTGGGTTCGGCGATGCCCAGCGCATGGGCGGCCGCGCGAAAGCCACCAGCCCGTGCAATGGCGATGAGCGCCCGGATCTGGGTCTCACGGATCTTCCATAGGGAGGTTTCCGTCGGCACCATGCCGGTCGTCGCCTCGACAGCGGCCGACAGCTGCTCGAAGAGCCGCTTCGTGCGGCGCTGAAAGACCTCCCCAGAAGTTGTGAGAAAACATCCTGATGTGCCCCGTTCGAGCAGTCTGACGCCCAGCTCCGCCTCAAGTCCGTCGAGGGAATAGCACACAGCAGGCTGGCTGATGCGCAGCCGGCTTGATGCGGTCATGGCTGAGCCGGTGCCTGCCACCATGTCGAAGGCCCGCAGGCGCTTCAGGCTCGGAATGTCTTGGTTGCGGTGCAACATTCTCCTCGCCAAAGCGAACAACTTAGCTGGATTTTATAGCCCATTACAGGGATTTGATAGAGGCTCTTGGCCTTTCCCATGGCACAAGGGCGCAAACAATGCCCCGTGGAGACAAGGCAACTGCTGGCCCTTAAAGGTGCCGGCCGTCGCCAAGCCCGTTCTACGGGGACCGAGAGGAAGCAGAAGATGTCCCTGACGAACATGAAAGTTATAGATACGCACTGTCATGTCGTGTCGCCCGACCGCGTGCGCTATCCCCTCGCCCCCATCGGCGGAAAGCAGTCCGACTGGTCATCCGAGCGCCCCACCACGCCCGAGCAGCTGCTTGCCGCCATGGATGCTGCCGGCGTGAACAAGGCCGTCGTGGTGCAGGCTTCCACCGCCTATGGGCACGACAGTTCTTATCTCGCCGATAGCCTCGCCCGCTTCCCCGAGCGCTTCACGGGCGTCTTCTCGCTCGATCCGCTGGAGCCCGATGCGCTCGCGAAGATGGATCACTGGAAGAGCCGCGGCATGACGGGCATGCGTGTATTCACGACCGGTTCGACCATGCCGGGACAGCAGACATGGCTCGATGACGAGCGCGCCTTCCCGGTGTGGGAAAAGGCGGAACGCGAGCATCTGCCAATTGCGGTTCAGATGACGCAGGATGGCATTCCGCTGCTGCTGAAGATCGTGGCGAAGTTCCCTGCCCTGAACTTCCTGCTCGACCATCTCGCGCGCCCGGTTATCACCGATGGCGCCCCCTATGCGAAGGCCGCGGGCCTTTTCGAACTGGCTAAATATCCCTCGATCTACATGAAGATCACGAGCCGGACCGTGGAGCATAGCCAGAGCGGACAGGCGACACCGCAAACCTTTTTCCCCAAGCTCGTCGAGACCTTCGGCGCCGCGCGCCTGATGTGGGGCTCAAACTTCCCCGCCCATGACGACACGCTGCCCAACATCCTGAAAGAGACGCTGCACGTACTGGCGAGGCTGTCTACTGCAGATCAGGCGATGATCCTGTCAGGCACTGCCGAAACCCTTTATCCGACGCTGAAGTGAGAGCCGCGCCATGACCGAGATCCCAACCCTGAAAATGGCCCTGAAGCGCTATCCCACGAACGAAGCGCTGCTCAACGGCCAGGTCACATCGCCGAAGGTAAACTTCGAATTCCATGAGGTGGAGCCCATCCATAACGCCTTCGCGCCCATGGCGCAGAAGCAGATCTATGATCTGAGCGAGATGGCGATCTTCACCTATCTGCAGGCCGTGACTTACGGCAAGCCGATCATGTTGATGCCCATCGTGATGGCGGGACGCCACCAGCATGTCTGCATCGTCTACAACACCGACGTCCACAAGAGCCTGACGCCGGCCGACCTGCCGGGCAAGAAGATCGGCGTGCGCGCCTACACGCAGACCACCGGCTGCTGGGTGCGCAACATCCTCGTGCGCGAGCATGGGCTGAAGCTCGACTCCGTCGAGTGGATCACGACCGAGGGCGGACATCTGACGGAATACACAGCGCCCTCCTTCGTCACGCAAAAGAGCGACAAAAAGCTCATCAACATGCTGATGAACGGCGAGGTCGATGCGGCGATCCTGGGCAACGACCTGCCCGACGATCCGCGCATCAAGCCCGTGATCCCGAACGCCAAGGAAGCCGGCCCGGCGTGGCACAAGGCGACGGGCCTGATCCCCATCAATCATATGTTCGTGTCGACGACCGCGCTGGCGAAAAGCCGTCCTGATCTCGTGCTTGAAACCTATCGGCTGTTCCAGAAGGCCAAGGACATGTCAGGTCCCGCCAAGGGCACGGACATGCGCCCCATCGGCATTGATGCGATCCGCCCGTCACTGGAACTCGTCATCGATCTGGCGGCCCAGCAGCAGATCATTCCCAAAACCTTCACGGTTGATGAACTCTTCGCGCCATGGCGTGAGGTCGAGCGCGCGGGCGTTTGAAACGCCCGCAAGGAGCATCCGTCATGCGCAGTCTAATGGCTCTCGCTGTTACAGGTCTTGCCGCAATCCTGCCGGGCAAGGCATCCGCACAGGAGTCCTTCTTCAAGGACAAGACGATCCATGTGATCGTCGGCCACCCGCCGGGTGGATCCTATGACTTCTATGCGCGCCTCGCCGCCGACATGCTGAAGGTGCATTTGCCGGAGGCCAAGGCGATCATCGTGGAGAACAAGCCCGGTGGCGGTGGTCTCATTGCCATGAGCTGGTTCTACTCCCAGGCTCCGCGTGACGGCACCTATCTGGGCCTTCTGCCGGAGACCGTGGGCAATACCCAGCTCATGGAGCCTGACGTCGCGAAATGGGACGTCAGGAAGCTGAACTACATCGGCTCATTCTCGCCGGTGAACAGCGTTTTCATGCGCCGCAGGAACTCACCCTCGCAAACACCCGAGGACATGAAGCGGCAGGAAACCATTGTCGGCTGCACAGGCACCACGGCACAAAGCTACCAGTATCCTGCCCTGCTGAAAGTGCTCGGCAACTTCAAATACAAGATGATCTGCGGCTATCCGGGTGCGAATGAATATACGGTCGCCCTCGAACGCGGCGAGATCGACCTTGTTTCATCGGCGTGGAATTCCTGGAAGGTCACGCACCAGACCCAGATGAAAAATGGCGACCTGGTACCGATTATTCAGGCGGGACTGAAGCGCACGCGAGACCTGCCAGACGTGCCGCTCATGCAGGAACTGGTGGATGATCCGGTGGCCAAGAAAGTGATCGAATTCACCTCTGCCGGCGCACAGATCGGGCGCGCTCTGGTGGCCCCGCCCGGCCTGCCTGCCGAAAGGATTGCCCAGCTCAGGGCCATCTTCGACAAGATGACAGCAGATCCGGCGATGATCGAAATGGCTGCCAAGCGAGGCCTGGACCTAGACCCTTCGTCCGGCATCACGGTACAGGGCTATTCGGACGAGATTGCCAATACCCCGCCCGACATCGTCGAAAAGGCGGTCTCAGCCTTTAGTGAATGATCATTTTCGAAAGAAGGCCGCTCGTGGGGGGCGAACGGCCTTAAGGCATTGGGGAAGAAACGCCCGAAGGCGTTTCCGTCAGCGGGAAACCTGACCGCAAAACCATTCCACCGGCAACCTTGCAATTCAAATCACGAAGTCAGCAGCCAAACGCGAGCGCCGCGTGATCAGTGCCTTGAATTTGGATGACTTTGGATATCGCGGCGAGAGGCTCCTACCTCTTGCCCCCGCCTGGCGGCTCCATGACCGCAAAGAGGTCGATCTCCCCTTCGGCGAGTTCGGGCACTGCTTTCCGACGCGACTTCCGGGAGGCCTTGGCATCCGGATCATCAGTCTTCTTGGACTGCGCCCGCTGCGCCTCCTCCCAAGCCTTGCGTTTCATGTCCGCATCGAAGGTCGGTTTGAGGAGCAGCATGAGCTCTGCACCGGGCTGCCGGGCATTGTCACGCGCACGGTCGCGCAACCAATCAGCCATGGCGATCGGAACGCGAAAGGTGATCTGAGCCGTGTTTGGCCTGTTGGGCCGATCCTTTGGAGGCATGGACGCACCTTATCGTGCCTTTGTGTAGCAATAAATACCTGTACACAAATGCTCACATTTATGCACAGCCACGTACCTTTAAATACATTGCCAAAACTGTGCATCACTCGGTGCCTTGCAAAAATGTCGGTTGGAGCAAAGAGCCTTAGCCCGCGCCTCCAAAATTAACCCTCCG
>CAISZN010000352.1 GCA_903889985.1 uncultured Hyphomicrobiales bacterium
GCTGTTGCACGCCTGCCCGGTCTATTGCCGCTTCTGCTTCCGCCGCGAGATGGTAGGCCCGGGCGGCACCCAAAGTCTCTCGCCGCAGGCCCTCTCTGCTGCGCTCGATTACATCCGGGCCCATGGCGAGATCTGGGAGGTAATCCTGACCGGCGGCGATCCGCTTGCGCTGTCGCCGCGCCGTCTGGCCGAGGTGATGAAGGCCCTCTCCACCATCGACCACGTGAAGGTGGTGCGGGTGCATACACGCGTCCCCGCCGTGGATCCCGACCGCATCAGCGATGACCTCGTGGCGGCCCTCAGGGGCTTTCGCAGGGCCGTCTTCGTGGCCCTGCACGCGAACCATCCCCGCGAGCTTACAGTCCGCGCAAGGGCCGCCTGCGCGCGGCTCATCGATGCGGGCATTCCGATGTTGAGCCAGAGCGTGCTGCTGAAGGGCGTCAATGACGATCCGCAGGTGCTTGCCGATCTCATGCGCGCCTTCGTCGAGACACGCATCAAGCCCTATTACCTGCATCAGGCCGATCTGGCGCCCGGCACGGCGCACCTGCGCACGACCATCGCCGAGGGGCAGGCGCTCATGCGCTCGCTGCTCGGGCGGGTTTCGGGCCTCTGCAGGCCCGAATATGTCCTCGACATTCCAGGTGGCCACGGCAAGTCGCCGGTCGGTCCGGTCTATCTCGCTCAGGATGGGCAGGCGGTAGAGGATTTCCGTGGGCTCCTGCATGCTTATGATCCGGTCGCAGGAAAGCCCGAATCACGCGACTAGGTGCCACCATCTGCTGCGCCCGGGTCGCACCAGCCCGCCGCGCTAATGCCCTTCCGCTGACCCATCCCGGAGCCGCCGGCTTTGATTCGTTTTCTTCGTCCGTTCATCTGGCTTTTCGCGCTTCTCGCGGTGACCCTCCCGCTGCGGGCCCAGCAGCCTGAGCCCACCACGCAACGGCTCGACAGCGTACGCGCCACCCTCGACCAGATCGAGCAGACGCTCGCGCGCCCAGATCTCGGCGACAGCGCCCTGTCGGACCTGCGCGTGCGGATGGATCCACTGTCGCGCGTCATCCAGACGGTGCTGGACGAAGAGCAGCCACGCCTCAATGGCATCAAGGTCAGGATCGACCAGCTCGGCGCCAAGCCAGGCGAAAAGGATCCTGCGGAGCCAGCCAACGTGTCGGCTGAACGGGATCAGCAGCAGAAGCAGTATGACGACGTCGACGCGCTGGTGAAGCGCGCGCGCCTGCTGAGCGTGCGCCTCGATCAGCTCGACAGTTCCGTGGTTGACCGGCGCCGGGCACTTTTCACGCAGGCGCTCTTCAGCCGCTCCTCGAGCATTCTCGATCCGCGCCTTTGGGTCAGTGTCTTTCGCGACCTTCCCCATGATGCAGCAGCCCTGAAGACCATCGTGTCGGACTGGTTGTCGAGCCTTGCTGGCAAGCTTGCAGGCTGGGCGGCGGTGGTTTTCATTGCCGGGCTTGCAGCTATTTTCGTCGGCGCGCTTCTGGCCACGCAGGTCGCTCGCCGGGTCGCCTGGCGCGATCGCGAGGTGCACGATCCCTCTCGCCTGCGCCGCTCCGTTGGGGCTGTCTGGACGGCTCTTGTCACCGTGATTGTGCCGCTCGCCGCCATGCTTGCGCTGATTGGATTATCACGGGCTTTCGATCTGGCGACGCCGCGTCTGGATCCGCTGATGGATGCCATCTTCGAGGCCGTCACGCGGATCGCGCTGACCATCGGCATTGCCCAGGGTCTGCTGGCGCCCGGCCTCGTGAACTGGCGCATGCTCGACCTTGGGGATCCCATGGTCGAACGCTTGCGCCGGCTCACCTTTTCGATTGCGCTGATCGTCTCTGTGGCCAAGGTTCTGGAGTCCATCACCGCAGTCATCGGGTCGAGCCTTGGGGTGACGGTCCTGACGCGTGCGCTCGGGGCGCTTGTCGTGGCGATGACGCTGTCCGGTGGAATGTACGGCATCGCTGGCCAGAACACCGAAGATGACCAGTGCCTCGCCCCGGTCGTGACGCCGACACGCGACTGGTATGGCCCCATGCGGATGCTCGCCTGGGCGGCGGTGATCCTGATCGTCGTCGCCGTGGTCTTCGGATACGTCGCCTTTGCGGCCTTCGTCGTCGATCAGCTGGTCTGGATCACCTTCATCGGCTCGGCGCTCTACCTGCTCAGCCATCTCGGGCGCGAAGCCATTGTCGAGGGCCTGCAGCCGCAGGGACCGCTGGGCCGGATCTTCCTCAACAGCCTCGGCCTTCGGCGCAATTCGCTCGAACTGATCGCCGTCCTGCTTGCAGGCCTGTTCAGTGGTGCGATGATCCTCATCGCCACCATGCTGGTTCTCGCCCCCTGGGGCATCGAATCAAACGACATGCTGTCGTCTGTGCGAGCCGCGATCTTTGGCTTCAAGGTTGGCGATGTCAGCATCTCGCTGGCAAGTGTCGTCTTCTCGATCCTGCTCTTTGCTGTGGGATTTGCTGCGACGCGTGGTCTGCAGCGCTGGCTGCAGGTTCATTTCCTGCCCAAGACCCAGCTGGATACGGGCCTGCAGGATTCGATCCGTGTCAGCATCGGCTATACTGGCATCATGGTCGCGCTCGCGGTGGCGCTGGGATATCTGGGCCTCAACTTCGAACGAGTTGCCCTTGTCGCAGGCGCCCTGTCGGTTGGTATCGGCCTTGGTCTCCAGTCGATCGTCAACAATTTCGTGTCAGGCCTGATCCTGCTGTGGGAGCGCGCGATCCGAGTCGGTGACTGGGTCGTGATCGGGGCTGATCAGGGCCATGTGCGTCGCATTAACGTGCGCTCCACGGAGATCGAGACCTTCGATCGCGCCACGCTCATCGTGCCCAACTCCAATATCGTGACAGGCGTCGTGAAGAACTGGGTCCGCGACGACAAGGCCGGGCGCATCAAGGTGCCGGTCACCGTCAACACGGGCGTTGATCCGGTGAAAGTGCGCGACGTGCTGATCGATGTGGCGCGGGCCCATGAGCTGGTCCTGAAGCTGCCGGCCCCCACCGTGCTGTTCACGTCCATGGCGGCCAATGGGATCAATTTCGAACTCGTCTGCTTCGTGTCCGATATCGAGAAATCCGCCCGCATCTCGAGTGACCTCAACTTTGCGATCTTCAGCAGCTTCCGTGCGGAAGGCTTCGAGCTGATGTCGACCAGCTCGCTGCCGCCGGTTGCAACGGTCACCGGCTTCGAGCATCTGGGCGCCTACCTCGACCGGAGCGCTGCCAACCTTCGATCCGCCAGCCCTGAAAAGTGAACTCCATGACAGAGACTGTCCGCATGGCCTGTATTCCGCTTCTCGCTGCGCTCGGCATTTCGCTTGGCGGATGCAATTCCGCGGCACCGGTGAGCACTGGCGAGCCGAGTTTCTACCGGCAGCTCAACGCGGAGAATGCGAAGGTTGATCCCGTTGCCGCGCGCGACATGATCTCGATCTATCGCCGCAACAAAGGCCTCACGGCGGTCTCGGTGGATCCGCAGTTGCAGAAGGAGGCCGAAGCCCAGGCTCAGGCCATGGCCCATGCGGACAAGATGAGCCATGACATTCGCGGTCCGCTCATGTCGCGCCTCGACAGCGCCGGCTATGTCCATGGCGCGGCGGTCGAGAATGTGTCGGCCGGCTATCTGACGCTGGCGGAGGCTTTTTCAGGCTGGCGCGATTCGCCGCCCCACAACAAGAACCTGCTCGAGCCGCGCATGCGCCGCATGGGGATTGCGACAGCCTATGCGCCTGGATCGAAGTACCGCGTCTACTGGGCGCTGGTGATGAGCGATTGAGCGACGACTCTTTGTGTGCGTCCCCTCTCCCGCGCGCGGGAGAGGGTCAGGGTGAGGGCGCTGCGGTTTTCCTCAAGCAATCGAGTTCATCGCAGGATCCCTGCCCCAACCCTCCCCCACCTTCGGCGGGGAGAGGGAGCTGCAGGCATCGATGCTGACAGGCGCCGCGGTCACTCCGCCGCGACGGCAGCATGCTCTGCCCCAAGCCTGCCTTTGAGCCAGCGGTCGAGAAAGCTGTTCATCCAGCCTGCTACAGCCGGATCATAGAGGTGCCAGTCGGACAGGTGCTGGTGCGAGGGCTGCGCGCCGGGCCGAGCGAGCTTGTGGGCTCCGCGCACGGCCCATTTGCACATGCAGGCATAGGTCACTTCCGGGTGGAACTGCAGGGCCACCGCACTGGGTCCATAGCTGCAGGCCTGGTTCTCGAAGTCGCCGCCACGAGCGAGCAATGTCGCGCCACGCGGGAGGTCGAAGCCGTCCTCGTGCCAGTGGTAGACCCGTGTCGGGAAGGGCGTTTCGGTGAGGGCTTGGCCGGCGGGTGTGGGATCCACGGCATAGTAGCCGACCTCGACGCGCTCGTGGGGATGGCGATAGACGCGATGGCCGAGGTGGCGGGCAAAGAGCTGGGCGCCGAGGCAGATGCCGAGGAAGGGCTTGCCCTCCTTCAGGGGGACGCCAATCCACTCGATTTCCCGGCGGATATAGGGGTCGGGGTCATTGGCACCCATGGCACCGCCGAAAATGATGGCGCCCTCATGGTCTGCCATGGTGCCGGGCAGGGGATCGCCGAAGCAGGGGCGCCTGATATCGAGCTCGTAGCCGCGCGCTGCCAGCATATGGCGCAGGCGGCCGGGAGAGGATTGCTCGCCGTGCAGGACGGCGAGGATTTTTTTGGCAGGCTGCGCAGGCTTTCCGACTGGCATGTCACCTTCTCGCTGAACGTCGATCACGACGCACGACAAGCATGTGACATGCCGTTTGTGCCGGGCTTGCGTCAGGCCATGAACTGGCCGCCGTTGGCGGACAGGGTCGAACCTGTGATGAACCCGGCATCATCCGAGGCAAGGAAGAGCACGCAGCGGGCGATTTCCTCTGGCTTGCCGAGGCGGCCGACCGGGATTTGGGGGATGATGCGCTTCTCGAGCACTTCCGGGGCGATGGCCATGACCATCTCGGTGCCGATGTAGCCCGGGCAGATTGCATTGATGGTGATGCCCTGGTTGGCGTTTTCCTGAGCGACGGCCTTCACGAAGCCGATCTCGCCCGCCTTGGCGGCGGAATAGTTGGCCTGGCCGGCCTGGCCCTTCTGGCCGTTGATCGAGGAGATGCAGATGACGCGGCCGAACTTGCGGCCGCGCATGCCCTCGATGACCGGGCGGGTCATGTTGAAGAGCGAGTTCAGGTTGGTGCCGATGACGGCATTCCACTGGTCCGGGCCCATCTTGTGGAAGAAGCCGTCGCGGGTGATGCCCGCATTGTTGACGAGCACGTCGACCGGGCCAAGGTCGGCCTCGACCTGTGCGATGCCGGCGGCGCAGGCCTCGTAGTTCGACACGTCCCACTTGTAGACGGGAATGCCGGTCTCGGCCTTGAACTTGGCGGCGGCTTCGTCATTGCCGGCATAATTGGCGGCGACCGAATAGCCGGCGGCCTTGAGGGCGGTGCTGATTGCTGCGCCGATTCCGCGCGATCCACCGGTAACGAGTGCGACCCGAGCCATGAGAGTTTCCTCAGAGTGTAATAACTGGGCCCGATCTAGCAGATCGGGCCCGAAGTGACATTAAGGCTTTAGACGCTCACCTTTCGGTGTAGGTCGCTTAGCGCTCCAGGCACATGGCAATACCCATGCCGCCGCCGATGCAGAGCGTGGCGAGACCCTTCTTGGAGCCACGGCGCTGCATTTCGAACAGCAGGGTGTTGAGCACGCGGGCGCCCGAGGCCCCGACCGGGTGACCGATGGCAATGGCGCCGCCGTTCACGTTCACGATGGACGTATCCCAGCCCATGTCCTTGTTCACGGCCAGCGCCTGGGCTGCGAAAGCTTCGTTTGCCTCGACGAGGTCGAGGTCCTGCACCTTCCAGCCGGCCTTTTCGAGGGCCTTGCGGGAGGCCGGGATCGGGCCCGAGCCCATGATGGCCGGGTCGACGCCGGCGGTCGCCCAGGAGGCGATGCGGGCGAGCGGGGTCAAGCCACGGCGGCTGGCTTCGGCTGCGGTCATCAGGACGACGGCGGCAGCGCCGTCATTGATGCCCGAGGCATTGCCGGCGGTCACGGTGCCCTCCTTCGAGAAGGCGGGGCGCAGCTTGGTCAGCGTCTCGAGGGTGGTGCCGGCCTTGATGTATTCGTCCTGGTCGACGATCACGTCGCCCTTGCGGGTCGAGACGGTGACGGGAACGATCTCGTCCTTGAAGCGGCCGGCCTTCTGGGCGGCTTCCGCCTTGTTCTGGGAGCCGAGCGCGAACTTGTCCTGCTCCTCGCGGCTGAGCTGCCACTTGGTGGCAATGTTCTCGGCGGTATTGCCCATGTGATAGCCGTGGAAGGCATCAGTCAGGGCGTCCTTGATCATGGTGTCGGCGAACTTCATCTCGCCCATCTTCGTGCCGTTGCGCAGGTGCGCGGCGTGGGGGGAGAGGGACATGCTCTCCATGCCGCCGGCCACGATGATGCTGGCATCGCCATTGGCGATCTGCTGCATGCCGATGGCGACGGTCCGCAGGCCCGAACCGCAGAGCTGGTTAAGGCCCCAGGCGGTCTTTTCCTGCGGGATGCCGGCCTTCATGGCAGCCTGGCGAGCCGGGTTCTGGCCCTGTCCTGCCGAGAGGATCTGGCCGAGGATGACCTCGTCCACCTCGTCCGCGGAAACCTTGGCACGTTCCAGTACGGCCTTGATCGCCACAGCGCCGAGGTCATGGGCCGGCGTGTTGGCGAACGCGCCGCTGAAGGACCCCACCGCCGTACGGGCGGCGCTTACGATCACGATGTCGGTAGCCATCGATGCACTCCTTGCTTCCGGTCCGTTGCCTCAGCCCCGTCATTGAACAGCGGGCGCCCGGCGTCCGGTCCGCCGGGAATTCATGCAGGTTCGACGCCAGTAGCGCCGCCCTTGTTCCCCTAGTCGGCTAAAGGTCCGCAGGGGTCCGGTCAAGCGTCCTTGCTGCACCATGGATCGCAAATTAGTCGTTCAGACCAAAGACGGGGGCGGGGTGAGGCCCTTCGACTATTTTTGCGGCACGAAAAGCTTTTCGCAGCACAACAACGCGGCTATCGTATGAAAATTGGTGACAGCGAGATGTCACCGGGGGGCACAGGCATCAACATGGCCAACGATAAGCAACCCATCACGATCAAGAAGTATGCGAACCGCCGTCTCTATAATACCGGGACCAGCACCTATGTGACGCTTGAGGATCTCGCGCGCATGGTGAAGGAGGGTGAGGACTTCGTCGTCTATGACGCCAAGAGCGGCGAGGACATCACCCGCCCGGTGCTTGGCCAGATCATTTTCGAGCAGGAAGGCAAGGACGGGCAGGGCCTTCTTCCGATCGCCTTCCTGCGCCAGCTGATCCGCTTCTACGGGGACAGCATGCAGATGCTGGTCCCGAGCTATCTCGAGTTCTCGCTGGATAAATTCGTTGGCGAGCAGCAGAAGATGCGCGAGCAGTTCACCTCCGCGCTCGGCGGCTCGGGCATTCCCGGCGCCCAGATGTTCAGCGCCCTGGAAGAGCAGGTTCGCACGAACTTCACCATGTTCAACCAGGCACTGGCGCTGATGAACCCCTTTACGGCCGGTCTGCCGGGCGCTGCGGGTGAAAAGGGCGAGCCCGCCAAGGCCGGCGGCGAGGAAAAGCCCAAGGCACCTGTCCTCGACGACCTGAAGAAGCAGATTGCCGAGATGCAGCGCCAGATCGAGGGGCTGGCCCGGAAGGGCTGATCCCGGACCGCGCGCGAGTCCTGTCCTGGGTGCCAGGCTGCTGGCTGGCGGCCGGCAGTCCGTTCAGGCGGCGTTGGAATTCAGGGCTAATGCCTGCGCATCCACCGAGCGGTCGCGATAGAGTTCTCCCTGGAAATAGGTGACGCCCCATTCCTTCAGGAGCTGGGCCGTTTCCGCATCCTCGACCCATTCCGCGATGGTCGCGACGCCGATGTGCTTGGCGAGGTCGACCAAGGTGCGCACGAAGAACCTGTCATCGCCCGACTGGCTGAGGTTCTGGATGAAGGCCCCGTCGATCTTGATGAAGTCGAAGCCGAGGGACCGAAGGTTGCGGAACGAGGTGTGACCGGCGCCGAAATCGTCCATGGCCACCCTGACGCCCATGGCGTTGAGGGACTGGATGATGCGACGGGTTGCGTCGGGGTCGGAGATGGCAACCGTCTCGGTGATTTCGATGATCAGGCGCTCGGCCACGCCCGGGTTGACGGCCAGAAGGGCCTTTGTCCGCGCCGGCCAGTCGATGTCGTTCAGGGTGGCGCCCGAGACATTGACCGAGAGCTGCAGACTGGGATCGCGCACCATGCGGTCGATCGAAAGTTCCATCACACGCTGGTCGAGCAGCTGCACAAGGCCGGTGCTTTCGGCCGTCGCTAGGAAGCTGGCGGGGCGGAGCAGGGTGCCATCTTCCAGGCGAAGGCGGATGAGGGATTCGTGGAACACCACGGCCCCATCCTGCGAATTGACCATGGGTTCGAGATAGATCTCGATGCGGCGCTCGTTCAGGGCGCTGACAACCTGCTCGGCCACAGTATGGGCCATGTGCCGGCCGATATCGACCTGCAGGCTTGGCTCATAGGCCACGTGGCGGGTCGTCGAGCTGGCGCGGGCCGACTGCAGGGCTTCCTCCGCATGCTGGAAGATGCGCTGGGCGGTGCGTCCCTGCTTGGGGGCAACCAGCGAGCCGATGCGCAGGGCGACGGGCAGCATGCCAGCCTTTGTCTCGATGGCCGGCCCTGTGATTTCCGACATGAAGCGCATGGCCGCTTGGGAGGTCTGCTCGGGATCGCAGGAATCAAGAACGATGGCGATCTTGTTGCCTGCATAGCGGGCCAGGACGTCGGTGGCGCGCATCAGGTTGCGCAGGCGCTTGGTGACACCCGCCACGATCTCATCGCCGATGTCATAGCCATAGTTGTGATTGTAATGGGCCAGCCGCTCGATGGCGATCAGCAGGAAGCCGAGACTCGCCTTGGACTGGCCGATCTCGGCGATGCGCTTGTTGAGATGCTCGCCGAGCTGGCTGCGGTTGAAGGCGCCGGTCAGCGGGTCAAATTTCGATAGGAAAGCCAGTTGCTTCATCTGCTCGAAGCGGGCTGTGACGACGCGCACGAGGCCATGGGCATGGGCCGGGCGACCATCAGGGCCGGCAAACCAGCGGCCCTTGTCCTCTACCCAGATGGTGCCGACATTGCCGCGCATGCGTCCGGTCAGCCCGTAGAGGACCTCGTAGCGAACACCCTTGCCGCTGTCCTGCTCTTCAGACTGCATGATGGCTTCGTAACGGGAGCCGGGGCTGTCGGGCGCAAGGCACAGGGCAAAGGCTGCGCCCGTGTCGATGCGACTCAGGCTGTCGACGCCGAGCACGTTGGAGGCATTCGGCCCCCATTGGATCAGGTCGGTGGTCAGATCCCAGTCATAGACGGTTTCGCCGATCGAATTGAGGATCGACAGGGGATCAGGCGTCTGGTCGGACGTCGAAAGGGAATGAGCCACGGTCACCACTTTGATTGTCGGCGTGCGCCCGGCGGGCTAGGACCCGGCAGCGCAGCCTCGAAGGTGACCTCAATCCCGTTAAATTCGCGTTTCCTGTTTAGGAAATTATTGGTCAGGAGCTTCTTGGCATCGGACGCCAGTCCGGCGGGGCCATCTCGAAATGGGCGAAGTCGAAGGCCGGGGCCACCGTGCAGCCCACCAGTGTCCAGGCTCCGAGGCTGGCCGCCGTCTGCCACCAATGGGCCGGAACGACGAGCTGGGGCCTCTGTCCAGCCTTGAGGTCGGGCCCCAGATGCCGGGCTTCTGCATCGTGACCATTGGAGGAGACCGTGAGGACGAGGGGTGCCCCCGCATACCAGTGCCAGACCTCCACCGCATCGACCCGGTGCCAGGCCGATACGTCTCCCACGCCGAGCAGGAAGTAGATGAGGGACGAAGCCGCCCGGCCCTCGGCGTCGCAGCGCTCGTCCCGGAAAGTTTCGCGATACCAGCCGCCTTCCGGGTGGGGCTTCAGGTCGAGCAG
Source organism: uncultured Hyphomicrobiales bacterium (assembly GCA_903889985.1). GTDB lineage: Bacteria > Pseudomonadota > Alphaproteobacteria > Rhizobiales > Beijerinckiaceae > Terripilifer. Next base: position 10,027 of record CAISZN010000352.1, read on the forward strand.
GCGAATGACCTCCTGCTCGCCCAGGCCATCGTGCAGATAGGCCGCCATGTCAGAACCGGTTCTTGCGCCCGCGGACCTCGGCAAAGACATCGGCCGGATCCTTGCCCGACATGCCGATCTGATCCTGCAGCTCGACGACCTCTGCCCGCAGGAAGGGGTTGATGGCGAGTTCGAGGCCGATGGTCGAGGGCAGGGTGAAGCCGCCCTTTGCGCGCAGCTCGTCGATCTTGCGGGCATGCTCCTGGAGCAGCGTGTTGCCCGGCTCGATGGTCAGAGCGAATTTCGCGTTGGCCTGGGTATATTCATGGCCGCAATAGACCTGCGTGTCCTGCGGCAGGGCGGCGAGCTTTTCCAGCGAATCCCACATGACGTTCATGGGCGTCTCGTTGACGCGGCCGCAGCCGATCGAGAACAGGGTGTCGCCGGCAAACAGAAGCTGGTCTTCCTCGAAATAATAGACGATGTGCCCGATCGTGTGGCCAGGGGTCTCGATGACCCGTGCCCCAAGGTTGCCGACACGCACGATGTCGTCTTCGCGAACTTTCTCATCGACCAGCGGCACCTTGTCGGCCTCGCCGGCCGGCGCGACGACACGTGCGTTCGGGAATTTCGCCTTCACCTCCGGGATGCCCTGCACATGGTCCGCATGGCGGTGGGTCACCAGAATGTCGGTCAGGGTCCAGCCCTTTTCCGCCAGGGCCGCCAGCACGGGCGCGGCTTCCGGCACGTCGATGGCCGCTGTCGCCCCGGTGTCGGGGTCATGGACGAGGACACCAAAATTGTCGGAGAGGCAGAGGAACTGGTGAACATGAGCGGGCATGCGAACTCCAGGGGTTCAGGCGACGCGACTGGCTCTTAACATAGATTGGGGCCGGCCGCCTGCCAGTCCTGGACTGAAGGCAACCAGCCCCGCTGGTTCGATCGGGAACGGTTCCGCTTATTTTGCGAGAATGTCCTGCATCCGCTTCACGACGGAGTCGGGAACGCCAGCCGTATCCTTGATGATCTTCTGGACGACCTCGCCATTGGCGGGGTGGAAGTCGAGATTGGCCTTCTCGACCTCGGCGAGGAGTTCGGGATCCTTCAGCGTGTCCTCGAAAGCCTTGCGCAGGACGGCAACGCGGTCAGCTGCAACACCGGGAGGCGCGAAGAAGGCGCGGCCGATATCGCCACCGGAGGTGTAGAAGGCAAACATCTGCTTGTCCTCAGGCGTCTTGGCCAGGTCGACCATGGTCGGCACGTCCTTCAGTTCATTCAGGCGCTCAAGCGAATATTGCACGAGGACATTGGCCTTCTTCTCCTCGATCCAGGCGTGCTTGGCCGTATTGAGCGTGTTCCACGAGGTGAAGGCCGCGTCGGTCTCACCGCGTTCCATGGCGAGAAGACCATCTGTTGAGCCCGGATAGGGGCCAACGAGCTTGAACTTGGTGCCGATCGTGCCGTTCAGAAGCTTGTGATAGCCCTCGGAGGGCGAGCCCGCACCGGTCGTGGCGATGGTCATCTCATCATTGATGGCATCGGCGACCTTCTGAACCTTTGCCTTGTACCAGCCAACCGTGATCTCGACATTTGAGGTGGCGCGGCCGAGCCAGTTGAACTCGGCGGCCTTGTACTGCACGCCCTGCGTCTTGAGCGCCTCTTCGATGGCGATGGTCTGGGTGGCAATGCCGATCGCGGTACCGTCCTTGGGCGCGACGCGATACATCCAGTTGGCCAGGATGAAGCTGCCGGCGCCCGGCATGGACTGGGCAATCACGGTCGGGTTGCCGGGGATATGCTTGCCCAGATGGCGCTGAACGAGGCGGCCGAAGAGGTCATAGGTGCCACCTGCCGAGAAGCCGATGTAGATCGTGACGGTCTTGCCCTTGAAGAAGGAGTCGGCCCCCTGTGCATGGGCAGCCTGAGCTGAGCCGAGTGCGAGGGCCGCGGCACCGGCCAGCGAGAGAAGGACGCGCTTCATCTGAATCTCCACGGTTCGGGTCTGAAGCCCGAAGTCGCGCCCTTTTAGCCCTCGCTCCCCGCAGCGGCAACCGGCAGGCCCGTCCCTCAATGGTGACATCTGCGACAGGCGCCGGTGAACGGCCTGCCGCGTTAGTCATGCCTGGCTACTTGGTGGCGGCCTGAAGCAGGGTCTTCATCCGCGCGATGACCGAGGGCGAGGTTTGCGCCACATCGGCGATCATTTTCTGCATCTCGATCCCCGGCGCCGGGTGGAATTCCGCCTTGGTCAGCTTCACCTCGGCGAGGAATTCGGGATCCTTCAAGGTGGCATCGAAGGCCGCCCGCAGCAGGGCGACGCGTTCCGGCGCCATGCCGGGTGGCGCGATGAAGGATCGCCCGATGTCAGCGGTGGAGGCATAGAGCTGCAGCATGGTGCGATCTTCCGGGCTGTTGCCGAGTTCGCCGACTGCAGGCACATCCGGCAATTCCTCGGAGCGCTTCACTGTTCCCTGCACCAGAAGGTTCGCGCGCTTCTGATCGAGCCAGTCCTGATGGTAGGAACCAAGTGATCCCCATGAGGTGAAGGCGGAATCGACTTCCCCTTTTTCCATGGCCAGCAGGACTTCAGCCGAGGCCGGATAGCCTGCGATGATGCGGAATTTGGTTCCGGCTCCTGCATTCAGCAGTTTCGGATAACCTTCCGAGGGCGAGCCCGGACCGGTGCCGCCGGTTAGCACCTCTGTGTGCATGGCGTCCTGAATGGTGCGGACCTTCGCGGGCTGGCCGGGACGGTCGAAGGTCATCATGATTTCGATGACCGAAGTGGCGCGGCCGATCCAGTTGAACTCGGCAGCCTTGTACTGGACGCCCTGCGAACCCAGCGCCTCCTCGAGTGCGACGGCCTGCGATACGATGCCCAGCGCCGTGCCGTCCTTGGGCGCCACCGAGGTCAGCCAGTTGGCGAGCTTGAAGGAGCCGGCACCCGGCATGCTCTGGGCCACGACGGTCGGATTGCCAGGAATATGCTTGCCCATGTGGCGCGCGAGCAGGTGGCCATAGAAGTCATAGGAGCCGCCACCGCCGAAGCCGATATAGATGCTGACGGTCTTTCCTCGGAAATAACTCTCGGCTCCCTGTGCCCAGGCGCTGCTGGCGGCCACAAGTGCGAGGCCACAGATTGCGCCCATGCGCCGGATTGCCCGTCTCATCGTTTTCTCCCCTTTTGTTGTGAGAGACATTAGCGGCCAAGCGCCGGAGTGCAAGCCAATGACAGATTGACAGGGCCAGTCGCGAGCTTCACTTTCGCGCCCAAAGATGGGCGCCGTGCGTGGAGGAAAAGATGCCCTTTACCGTCAACGAAGTGTCGCCGGCTGGTGTCGCCGAGATTCTTGGCTTCGATTGCCGCACGGCGGATGACGCTGATTTTGATCGGCTGCGCCGGACGTTCCAGGTCTATCCGATCATCTGCATCCGTGAGCAGACCCTGTCCCCGCGCGAGCAGGCGAATTTCGCGCGTCGCTGGGGTCCGCTGGAGTCGCAGGATCGCAGCACCTATTGCCACCCCGATGACAGCGACATTCTCGTTCTTTCAAATGAGCGCCGTGCAGATGGATCGCAGGTGGGCATCGTCGATGCCGGCGACTTCTGGCATTCGGACTCCTCGCATCTGCCCGATCCCTGCCTCATCACCATGCTCTATTCGGTCAAGAATCCTGACAAGGGCGGCGACACGCATTTCCTCAATACGCGCAAGGTCTACGAAGCGCTGCCTGAATCCCTGAAGGCACGCATTGAGGGCCTCAACGCCATCCATCATGTCTCGAAGCTGCTCAATCCGCGCGTTGCCGTGTCCAAGGAGCGCGAGGCCGCCGCCGAATATTACAAAGCGCGCGAAAAGGAAACGAAGCCTGTGGCGCAGCCGATTGTGCGCACCCACCCAGTCAATGGCTCGCAGGCGCTCTATATCTCGCCGCGCTTCACCATCGGCATCGAGGGGATGGATGACGCGCAGGCACAGCCCCTGCTCGACGAGCTGTTCCGATTCATGTTCTCGAACGTGGCATGGCAATTTACCCACAAGTGGAAGGACGGGGACTTCGTCTTTTGGGACAATGCCTCCCTCAACCACATGGCCGGCGGCGGATACGAATATCCCGATACGCGCCGCATGCATCGCACCACCATCGCTGGAACGCGTCCCTTCTATCGGCCGCTTGCCGCCTGACGTCAGTCGCGGCCAAAGCCTGCCGGCGTTGGCGCCAGCGCCGGCTCCAGTTGCGGCAGGCGGCGGCGCACGGCCTTGCGCACGCCGATGGGGCGATAGACCTGCTTCGTCGCCTCGATGATGTGGACGCCCCCGCCCGGCAGCGCGAAGCGCCCGCCGATGCGTTCGAAGGCGGCGGCGGTGCGCAGGAACAGCCCACGCCCGAAGGGCGGGACATAGAGCGCTTCGGCTTCGTGGATTGGCGAGAAGAGGGCCTCGCGCAGCAGGTCGCGCAGCTGGCTGCGTGAATAGGGCAGGCCCTGCCCGAAGGGTGTGGTCTCCAGTCGCGCCCAGACGCCACGCCGGTTCGGGGCCACGACCAACATGCGCCCGCCGGGCGTCAGGATGCGCCAGATCTCCGAAAGCAGATCACGTGGCGAGGGGCTCAGTTCAAGCGCATGGACGACGAGCACCCGGTCCATGCAGGCATCGGGCAGGGGCATGCAGGTCGCATCGACAAGAGCCGAGGCGGAAGGGCCATTCTCGGGCCAGTTCACCACGCCCTGTTCGGCAGGCATGAAGGCGAGGACGCGCTCGGCCTGGGTCCGGAAGGATGCCAGATAGGGCGTGGCATAGCCGATGCCGAGTATGGCTTGCCCTGCACAGGTGCCCCACTGGTCGCGAACGATCGTGCCGACGAAACGCTGCGCCACCCGCCCGAGTGGCGAGGCGTAAAAGGAGCGAAGATCGACGACGTCGAGGGCCATGGCTCAGTGTCGCATGGCCGGGAGCGGGGTGGAAGGCTGCGATTTCGTATCGGATTTGATGGAGGCCTCGGGGTGGGTCAGACGCACGCTGATCGCGCGCGACGCCCACCCCTTCAATGCTTCGCATTGCCGACCCTCCCGCAAGGGAGAGGGTACGCAGATCAGACGATGATCTGCGTATCGATGTGCTTGGGGAAGATCTCTTCCACCTTGGCATGCCGATGAGCGATGCCCTGCTGGTAGGTATAGAGCAGCAGCTGTTCCCAGGTCGGGCGGTTGGCCTCGAGGCCATAGGGGAATGTGTCGCCATGCATCATGTCGCGCATGCGTCGCGCATAGGTCGACAGCCAGGGCAGCGGATAACGCGACACCGCCGGATCGAACAGGCGCTCAAGCGAGCGGCGCTTCGATTCATTGAAGGCGTTCAGCAGATTGCGCGCGACCCAGGGGTTCGCGTCCAGAATGTGCTTCTGGATGGCGATGATGTGCATGATCGGCCACACCTTGGTGCGCTCGAAATATTCCTCTTCCATCTCGAGATAGTTGGGATAGAGGCGCTCGATGTCCGGGTTGCCTTCGAGGAAGCAGGTCGGTGGGCGCGCGATGATGGCGCAGTCGATCTCGCCTGTGGCCAACATTTCCGACAGGCTCTTGTCGCTGACGCGGGTGAGCTGCACACCCTCGGGAAGGCTGAGTTCGACCTTCTCGATGCGGCCTGCATCGTTGGCGCCAGCCTGGAACCAATGCACGTCCTGCAGCTTCACGCCGCATTCGTTGTGCATCCAGCCGCGCATGTAGACGGCAGCCGAGTGCGCCCATTCTGGGGAGCCGATGCGCTTGCCCTTGAGATCCTGCACCGTCTTAATGCCGCTCTTCTTGTTCACATAGAACGAGCTGAAACGGAACAGGCGCGAGCAGATGACCGGCAGGCCGACGATGTCGGGATTGTCGCGGGTGACCTGAGCCGAGAATTTGGCGCAGGAGAGTTCCGTCACATCCCATTCGCGATTGAAGGTGAAGCGCGCGAAGACTTCGTGATGGCCGAGGTTCAGCCAGGTGTGCTCGATGCCTTCCGCATTGACGAGGCCGAAGCGGAAATCACGGAAGTGATCGTAGTCGGTCGTCGCGATGCTGAGTTTCAACTTGTTCATGGGCTCTCCTCCGGAACTGGTGATTGGGATCAGGCTGTCGGCAAACGAATGCCGAAACTCTTGGCCAGCAAGAGGCCGGCATGCATCAGGCCGCCCCCGTCGATGCCATGGCCGAGGCCCATCGACAGGTGAAACTGGCTGGGTATGTTCGCTTTGCAGAGGGCTGACGTGCTCTCGAAAAGGGCTTCGAAGGGGATGACCTCGTCCTGTGTGCCATGCACGAGCAGGATTGGCGGCGGGTTGCCCTTGGCGTTGCGCGCGGTTGCCTCGTCGAGATGGTCGGGGCCCACAAGGACTCCCGAAAAGCCGATGATCGCCGCCGGTGCCCTCTTGCGGCGCAGGCCGACATGCAGCGCCATCATGGTCCCCTGGCTGAACCCCACCAGTGCGAGGGCGGAATCATCGAGCCCGAGGCTTTCAAGCTCTGCATCGATGAAGGCATCGAGACCCGGTCTGGCATAGGTTACGCCTTTCCAGCGCTCATGCGGGTCGCGCATGGTGAGCGGGAACCACTGGCGACCCATGGGCGACATGGTGCAGGCATCGGGCGCATGGGGCGCAACGACGGCCGCTTCCGGCAGCAGTTTCTGCCACTGCTTGCCGATATCGATCAGGTCGTTCCCATCGGCTCCATAGCCATGGAGGAACACCACGAGCTGGCGTGGCGAACCGGAGCGGGGTTTCAGGCGGGGACCGTTGATGGTTGTCATTCCGCTCCTGTGACCTTGCGCGGGCAAGCCGTCAAGCCCGGCTCGTGGCGCGCTCGTGCTCCCGGGCATGTCGATACCAGGCCCAGAGGACTCGCGCCGCCACGCCCCGCCATGGCCGCCAGCGCTCGGCCCGGGCCTCGATCTCCCTGGCGCTCGGTCGCTCGGCCAGCCGCAGCGCCAGGCGCAGGGCCTCCTGCAGGGCAAGGTCGCCAGCCGGCCAGGCATCGGGATGGCCAAGGCAGAAGAGCAGGAATAGGTCCGCGGTCCATGGCCCGATCCCATGGACGGCCGTGAGGGCTGCATGGGCTTGCCGGGCGGGAAGGGCGCTGAGGGCAGAAAGGTCGAGCCGACCCTCGGCCAGGGCCTTGGCGAGAGCTTGCAAAGTGCGGATTTTGGGGCCTGAGAGGCCGCAAAGCCGAAGTTCCCCGTCTGACGCGGCGAGGATGGCCGCGGGCTCGGCTCCGGGAAACCTTGCGCTGAATCGTGCGTGGATTGCGTCGGCACTGGCCGTTGAAACCTGCTGGGAAATGATGATCCACGCGAGTCCGTTGAAATCGGCCGGGCGGGGCCGAAGGGGGATGGCCCCACAGACGTTCAGCAGCCGGCCGAACAATCGTGGCTCACAGGCTCGAAGGGCCGTGATGGCCCCTTCGAGGGCGGTCTCGTCACGGATTGCGTCAGGCACCTTGCCGGGCTGGGTCTTTCGCGCCACCTTCTCCCCCCATGTGCTCCCAGAGAGGACCATGACCCTGCACAACCGTAAAGTGTTCAGATTCGCTCCATCACCCAATGGCTATCTGCATCTTGGCCATGCCTATTCGGCGCTCCGCAACGCGGATCTCGCGCGGCGCTTCAATGGGCGCATGCTCGTGCGGCTGGAAGACATCGATATCGACCGGTGCCGCAATGACTATGAGATCGCCATTCTCGAGGATCTCGCCTGGCTTGGGGTCGAATGGGAGAAGCCCGAGCGCCGGCAGTCCGAGCATTTCGCCCTCTATGCATCCCGGCTCGAGGACTTGCGGTCGCGGCGCCTCGTCTATCCGTGCTTTTGTTCCCGGGGCGACATATCCCGCGTCATCAGCGGCGTGGTGAGCTGGCCGCGTGATCCCGATGGCGCACCCCTCTATCCAGGGACATGCAAGCATATGAGCCCTGCCGAGCGGGACAGTCGCCTGGCTGCCGGCCAGCATGCGGCACTCCGCATCGACATGCAGGAGGCATTGACGCTGGCAGGAGAGCGTCTCGGCTGGAGCGAGTTTGGTGAGGGGGATACCCCGCGGGAAATCGCTGCGGAACCTTCGGTCTGGGGGGATACGGTGATCGGACGGCGCGATATTCCGGCGAGTTATCATATTGCCGTGGTGGTCGACGATGCCCTGCAGGGCGTGACCGACGTCGTGCGCGGGATGGATCTCTTCAATGCGACGAGCCTGCATCGGCTGCTTCAGAGCCTGCTCGAGCTACCAGTCCCGAACTACCGGCACCATCATCTCCTGAAGGATGAGGCCGGCCACAAGCTGTCCAAGAGCACCCGGGCCAAATCGATCCGCTCCATCCGTTCGGATGGGCTGACCATTGGCGACTTGCGCAAAAGCTTTGGCCTGAGCTAGCGCTTCTGGGAGGCCTGGGTCACCACCGGCTTGCTCGCGGTGGAGGCGATCTGGGCCACACCGGGAGCCCTCACCATCAGTCCGTCGATCCGGTCACGCTCGCGCTTGAAGAGGGAGATGAGCCGGCCATCGAGCTCGCGGGTGCGGGCCAGCTTCACCTGCATGGGGTCCACGAAACGACCATTGATGATCACTTCGTAATGAAGGTGGGGCCCCGTCGCCAGTCCGGTCATGCCCAGATATCCAATGACCTGACCCTGCCTGACACGTACACCGTCGGTGATCCCGCGGGCAAAACCCGTCATGTGATTATAGGTCGTAATGTAGCCATTGGCGTGCTGGATCTCGACGCGGTTGCCGTAGCCCGATTCACGTCCCGCCTTGATGACCGTACCATTGCCTGCCGCGAAGATCGGCGTCCCGATCGGCGCACGCCAGTCCACACCCGTATGCATGCGACTGTAGCCCAGAATCGGGTGATGACGCATGCCGAAGGGAGAACTCTGCTCGCCCGCGGCGATTGGCTTGCGCACGAGGAACTTGCGCGTCGAGCGGCCGTTTTCGTCGTAGAAATCGAGCGATTGGTCGTCTGGTGTCTGATAGCGGTAATATTTGAACGTCTCGTTGCGTGCCGTGATCGAGGCATAGAGAAGCTCCCGCTGCCCCTCGTTTTCATCGATGTCGCTGTAGAACGCCTCAAAGCTGTCGCCACCGGTGACCCGCCGCTGGAAGTCCACATCATTGGCGAAGATCCGTACCAGATCGTCGATGATCGGTTTCGGAATTTCCGACTTCAGCGCGGTTTCGTAAAGCGACTCGTAGAGCCGCATGCCGCTGCCATCGTCTTCCTCGTCATCGTCATCCTGAGTGGGTTTGCGCTTGCTGGCCGGTGGTGTTTCGGATTTTGCGACCTGCACATAGCTGCCATCGTCATCAAGAGCGATGGTGGTCTCGATCTTGTCGTCCGTATAGACCGACAGACGCGCGATCTGCAGGGGGTCTTCGGGTGTGCCGAAATCGCAAAGCAGCAAGCGGATGCGCTGACCTTCGGCAATGGGGGCCTGGCCACGCTTGACGTCCAGCGCCGTGACGATGGCGCGGATCTGGTCCGCGCGGGCCCCATTGGCGCGAAGAATATCCTCGATCGTGTCGTTGTGGCGCACGACGACGAGACGTTCCTCATCGCGGCGGCCATTGTCGCTGCGCGGCTGGTCGGTGACGTTTTCGGCCACCATGCGCACTTCGATGGCGGAGAAGGGCGCAGCAATGATGTTGCTGCCAAGCCCTGCGAATCCCAGCCCCCCGGTTGGCACAGCGCTCACGCGACTGGTGCGCGACAAAAGCATCTGGGCCGGGATGGGCAGCATGGGCCGGCTGCCCGCTGCAATGGCAGCCCGAAGATGCTCGGTGACCTGAGCCTCAACCTCCTCGCGCGAGAGCTCAGGACCACCCTCCGGCAACTCAGCCGAATTGATCTCGCGGGTGGCAAAAGAGACCTCCGCCTCGTCCTGCAGGGGGCCCGGGTCGAGGGGCTCGGCGCTCGGGGCGCTACGGCTGTCGGAGAGCAGCTTGAGCGGATTGAACTTCGGCACATCCTCGGCAAAGCCGGTGGGGGTGACCGTCAGATTGGTGGACACGCGGGTAAAGGACCGAACGCGCACAACTTCACGGTCGCCAACCGTGATGGTGGTCGGCGCCTTGTAGGTCTGTTTGGCCGCGACGATGTCGACAGCCTTGACCAGCCGGTCGCCCTTGAGCGGATTGATGGCCTCCCCGCTTGAGACCTCGCGGCGCGGCTGGACGGCGGCTTCCGGGATCTCGGCAAAATTCTTGTGATGGCCAAGGGAGGCATAGATGGCGGCTCCGATCAGCGCTGCGCCTGCCAGACCAGTCAGGACGGTCCCACAGAGCCAACGGACCGAAACGATCCGGCGCTCTTCCTCGCTATGGCGTCGTCCGTCCGCCTCGATTGCTGGCTCAACCCCAAGGTCGATCTGTGCAGCGAAGCGATCCGCGCGCCGGTCGAGGGCCAGGGGCCTGACGGGAAGCTGCGCATCCGTCGTGCTGAGCAAGATCTAATCCCTTGAATGAGGAGGCCCAGGGGCCGCTTGAGTCGGGGGAAGCATGGGCACGGACAGCGACCATGGCCGCGCATAAGCCGCGCGTCAATGATCTGGAACCGGACCTGCTCCGCTTGGCTCTAGATCCCCCCAGATCATGGCTCAAATTTGTCGGGCCCTTATAGAAAGGCTTTGGAAGGATACGTGCGCGCCCCTTCCGTGAGCATTTTGGTCAGTGCCTTTGCAGAGGACTGCGTTGCGATGCGGCAGAAAACGCGCGTGATTTTCGCAACGCAGAAGCCTTCCGGACGCGCATGATGCTCTGCAACACGCTGAAAAGACCGGAGTTCCGGGCGTTATCGGCGGACATGAAAGTTTTTTGAATTGCGTGTTGACAGGTCGTACAACCCAGAACTATATACGCACCACCGACGGCGACGCCGCTGCGACGCGGCCGACGCGAAACGGTTCTTCTCGAGCTTCTCGGGTGACATCACCTGACCAAGTTGGTCGGGGCAGAACAGTTCGCTTCGAAGGGTGTAAACTCTTCGCCTGATGACTACGCTGTTTGACATTTGAATCGGAAGAAAGAGAAACGTGGACGGCGGTTGTCCTTGCGTGGCTCTGGATTGCACGAGAGTGTAGTTTAGGGCTTTGAGACAATCGACGGTCACACGTTTTCTGAGCCATTTAGTTGCGCTGTGAAGTGCAACGTTAATGTGCTTGGGAACTCGTCGAGAATAGACAGTGACCAGTCGGGAGACAAATCTCAACTTCAACTTGAGAGTTTGATCC
>CAISZN010000353.1 GCA_903889985.1 uncultured Hyphomicrobiales bacterium
CCGCAACTCCTGTGGCAGCTCATCGTCGGGATCATTCGCCTCGACCTGCTCGAGCTGTTCCTGAGTCAGCAAAAGCAGCTCAAGGCGTCCGCGCGTCGCGCTGCGGTCGGTCATGGAATAATAGACCTGCCCGAACCGCGCATGGAACGAGAAGAGCATCAGCGCATCCGGCGGCAGGGTGGCGCGCAGGCGCACGGGCCCCTGCGAAAGGTCATAGCGGCAAACGCCCTGTGCCAGGGCCGGATCCTCGAAGGGCGTGGCCTGGGCGCCCGGCGCGGTGGGCGCAAGCAGGGTGACCCGGTGCAGGGGCGCATTGGCAGCGATGCGGGCATAGGCATCATTGGGGGCCAGCCGGGGCATCATCAGGATCGATGTCAGATGCACGATGCCGCCGACCACGAGCACCGCTGCAATCCAGGGCAGCACGCCAAGCATCCAGTCCAGGACGAGATAGGCCTGCCGTTTCATGCGCAGGCTCCCTTGGTGATGCGCGGCATGCCGGCCCTGTCGAGCTGGGAGGTGGTGGCCGACATGGCCGTGTCGAAGAGATGCAGCACGAGCAGATAGGGCTCGCCCGCGCCCACCGGCAACCAGTTGCCCGGCTGCACCTGGGCGGCCACTGCGATCTCGAAGCTGCCATCGGCCGCGCGCAGGATCTCCGAGGAGGTGAAGCCATAGCGCTTGGCCGGATTGCCGATCAGCCGCCCATCGGGCCGCGTGGCTGTCAGGGTCCAATAGCGGGCCTGGGGGAGGGGGTCGCTGACCACATAGACACAGCGCGGATCAAACAGGCTGCCCTGTCGCTCGCCCCGGGCGATGAAGGTCAGGCCCTCGGCAATGCCAAGCGGCAGCTCACCACTGCGCGCCAGAACCGCACGGGCATAGGGGTCCGCGTCGCGTGCCCCGGTCTTGGGCCATCCTGTCCAGGCGCCCGCCTGAACAGCCCCGAAACCAAGGCCCCGTTCGACCGTGAAAAAGGTCGCGGCAAGCCCAAGCGCCACGCCGGCGATGACAGTCAGGATCATGCGCAGCAGCTGTGCCAAGGCAGATGGGCTCTTGTGTCGGTCGGAACCTGCCCTTTCTGACACTCAGCGCCCATGTCATGCAAGGGCGGTCACTCCGGATTCCGCGCGCCCGAGCAAGGGCCGCATCTGGCAGGATCACTCGCCTTTGGGGGCCGGCTTCGCGAAGGGCACGACAGTGTTGTTCGCAATCAGCTGGTTCATGGCGCCGGCACAGCGCTTCAGCTCCGAGGCAAGCTGTTCGATCTGCTGGCCCTGGGTTTTTACGAGATTGGCCAGCGAACTGATGCTCTGCGCCATGTCACGCTGCATATCCAGCTGGGTCTTCACGATTGACAGTATGTTCTCATCGTCCACTGGAAAGACCTCGGTCTGATCTTCGGTTAGCTCAGGGCTGGAATCTGGATCTGTGGATTGCTTATTTTCCAACTCCGATCGCAATAAGTCCCGCAAACACGAAAAGGCCTGTGGTGGGCCATCCTGCTTCCTGCATCACGTCTGCCTGACTTGCGCTACCGTAAATCAAAAAGAGGAAGGGAAACCAGATTGCGGCGACGAACACCAAGACCTTTGCGAGGAATGAAGGCATGAACCACTCATATCTTTGCAGGGAACAGCACAGGCTGGGCCATTATACTGTTCGAATATTGGTTTGAATATTTAGACTTCACGAATAAAAACATATTTCTTTGAATACGAACGAATTCAATAAAGGGTAGCTGCCATTCTTTATTTTTTAGATATTGGCCTAGCGAAATTAGACTGTTTGCGCAGCCCGAAACAGCGCGGCTCTTGGCGTGGATCCTTATGTCTCCAGCAAGCAGGAAAGTATCGACCTACTCGATCACCTTCGCGGCGCCGCTGCGCTGTGCGCCATCGCCGGCGATCACCGTGATTGCGCCGCGCGATGGGCCTATCACATCGACGCGCTTCTTCTGCTCGGCACCACGGATGCTTTCCTCGATGCCGAAGATCACGTCGTTGGCCTTGCGCGACAGGGTTGCAGGGCGCTGCGGCGCGCCCAGATCTCCCGACTTCGGCGTGATGCCGATGCCTGCCACATCGGTGGGCGCAATATCGGTCACGCCATAGGGATTCTTCAGCTCGATGCCCTGATGCGCATAGGCCATGATTTCGTGCCAGGTGCGGGCCGGCAGGGCACCGCCGGTCATATTGTTCATCGACGTGTCGTCGTCATTGCCGAACCACACGGTGCAGACATAATTGCCGGTGAAGCCATCGAACCAGGCATCGCGATAGGCATTGGTGGTGCCGGTCTTGCCTGCGGCGATCACACCGGGAAGCTGGGCTGCGCGCGCCGTGCCGCCTGACACGACCTGCTTCAGCAGATTGTTCATCTCGGCGATCTTGTCGGCTGGAATGACCTGTGGCGGCGGCGGCTCGTCGCGGTCGTGGCGATAGATCGTGTCGCCGTGCGAATTGCGCACCTCGATGGCGGCGTAGGGCTTCACCTTCTTGCCGCCATTGGCAAAGACGCCATAGGCCGCGACCATGTTGATCATCTTCACTTCGTCGGCACCCAGCGGCAGCGACACCGTGTCAGGCAGCGGCGTGTCGACGACGCCCATGGCGCGCGCCGTCTCGACGATCTTCTTGCGGCCGAGTTCGGCGATGCGCGCGAGGTGATAGGGCTGGCCCTTGGGCCAATAGGCTTCGCCGATCTTGATCGACAGCCACACGGCCACCGTGTTGAGCGATTTCTGCAGGGCGACATTCATCGGCAACCGCCCGGCCGCCGCGCCGCCGTAATTGTTCGGGCACCAGTTGCCGATGCACAGGCCCGATCCATCCACCATGGAACTGCCGGTGAATTTTCCCGTCAGCAGCGAGGTCAGATAGACGAAGGGCTTGAAGGAGGAGCCCGGCTGGCGCGCCGCATCGATGGCGCGGTTGAACTGGCTGGCCCCATAGTCGCGTCCGCCCACGATGGCGCGTACGGCGCCGGTCGGTTCCATGACAATCGCCGAACCCTGGCTCGCCCGATACTGGTGGCCATACTGGCGCAAGGCATCTTCGATCGCTGATTCTGCCTTGCGCTGAAGATTCACATCGAGCGCCGCGCGCACGACGAGCACCCGGTCATTGCCGAGCTTCTTCTGGTCCGAGAGCTGCTTCACCTCGTCATAGGCCCAGTCGAGATACCAGTCGGGCGTCGAGTCACGCTTGCGATCCACCGGCGTCGCCGGATTGCGCCGCGCCGCATAGACCTGCCCTTCGGTGAGGAAGCCCGCTTCCACCATGAACGAGAGCACGTCATTGGCACGCGCACGCGCGGCCGGCAGGTTGACGTGCGGCGCATATTTCGTCGGCGCCTTGAACAGGCCCGCCAGCATCGCAGCCTCGGCCAGGGAAATGTCGCGCACATTCTTGCCGAAATAGAATTCCGCCGCC
>CAISZN010000354.1 GCA_903889985.1 uncultured Hyphomicrobiales bacterium
CCGCAACTCCTGTGGCAGCTCATCGTCGGGATCATTCGCCTCGACCTGCTCGAGCTGTTCCTGAGTCAGCAAAAGCAGCTCAAGGCGTCCGCGCGTCGCGCTGCGGTCGGTCATGGAATAATAGACCTGCCCGAACCGCGCGTGGAACGAGAAGAGCATCAGCGCGTCCGGCGGCAGGGTGGCGCGCAGCCGCACGGGCCCCTGCGACAGGTCATAGCGGCACACGCCCTGCGCCAATGCCGGATCCTCGAAGGGCGTGGCCTGGGCGCCCGGCGCGGTGGGCGGCAGCAGGCTCACCCGATGCAGGGGCGCATTGGCCGCGATCCGTGCATAGGCGTCATTGGGGGCCAGGCGCGGCATCAGCAGGATCGAGGTCAGGTGCACCAGGCCACCGACCACCAGCACGCCGGCCACCCATGGCAGCACGCCCAGCATCCAGTCGAGGACAGCCACCGCCTGCCGTCTCATGGGCAGGCCCCCTTGGTGATTTTCGGCATGCCGGCCCGGTCGAGCTGGGAGGTCGTGGCCGACATGGCCGTGTCGAAGAGATGCAGGACGAGCAGGTAGGGCTCATTCGCGCCGACCGGCAGCCAGTTGCCAGGCTGCACCTGCGAGGCCACCACGATCTCGAAGCTGCCGTCGGCGGCACGCAGGATTTCAGAGGATGTAAAGCCATAGCGCTTGGCCGGATTGCCGATGAGGCGCCCATCGGGCTTGGTGGCGGTCAGGGTCCAGTAGCGGGCCTGGGGCAGGGGATCGCTGACCCTGTAGATGCAGCGCGGGTCGAAGAGGCTGCCCTGTCGCTCGCCCTTGGCCACGAAGGTCAGGCCCTCGGCAATGCCAAGGGGCAGCTCGCCGCTGCGCGCCAGCACGGCGCGGGCATAGGGGTCGGCATCACGTGCGCCGGTCTTGGGCCATCCGGTCCAGGCGCCCGTCCGGACGGCGCCGAAGCCGAGCCCTCGCTCGACCGTGAAAAAGGTCGCGCCAAGCCCGAGCGCCACGCCGGCGATGACGGTCAGGATCATGCGCAGCAGCTGGGCCAAGGCGGATCGGGCTCATGTGTCAGGCGGAACCTGCCCTTTCTGACACCCGGCGCCCACGTCAGGCAAGGGCGCTGGATCGAAATCTGTGCGCGCCCTCACGGATCCTTTGCGGGTGGCTTGGAAAAGGGGATGACATTGCGATTTGCAGTCAGCTCATTCACGGCACTGGCGCAGCGCTGCAACTCCAGGGCAAGTTGTTCGATCTGCTGGCCCTGCGTCTTCACGAGGGTGGCCAGGGTGCTGATGCTGAGCGCAAGATCCCGCTGCATCTCGAACTGGCCCTTGATGATCGACATGATATTTCCGTCTTCCATCGATCCCACCCGTCGAACTTTTGGCGTTCGTTCATCTGGAATGTCATCACGGCAATTTGGACAATCCTGCAGCAATCAGGGTTCCGGCGATGAAGATGCCGAGCGTGGGCATTCCTGCTTGCTGGAAAATCTCGGTCGCGCTCGACCCCGCATAGGTCCACAGCAGGAAGGGAAACCAGATCAGCGCAATGGCCAGCCAGACCCGGGCGATGATCGACAACATGCAGGAACCTCCCCGAAGGAGAGAATAGCATTCAGTCTTTTGAGGCTGGGTTTAATCTGATTAAAGATCGTAAAAGTTAGTGTTGTTACAATTGTTTCCGGCGCATGACTTCACTCGATGGTCCGCGGCGCTCCATTGCGTTGCACACCATCGCCCGCGATCACGGTAATCGCTCCACGCGAGGGGCCGATCACATCGACGCGCTTCTTCTGTTCTGCGCCACGGATGGTTTCCTCGATGCCGAAGATCACCTCATTGGCCTTGCGCGACAGGGTGGCAGGGCGCTGAGGCGCACCAAGGTCTCCCGACTTCGGCGAGATGCCGATGCCTGCGACATCGGTGGGTGCAATGTCAGTCACGCCATAGGGATTCTTCAGCTCGATGCCCTGATGCGCATAGGCCATGATCTCATGCCAGGTGCGCGCCGGCAGCGCACCGCCGGTCATGTTGTTCATCGAGGTGTCGTCGTCATTGCCAAACCACACGGTGCAGACATAGTTGCCGGTGAACCAGTCGAACCAGGCATCGCGATAGGCATTGGTCGTGCCGGTCTTACCTGCGGCGATGACGCCGGGGAGCTGCGCTGCGCGCGCAGTGCCGCCCGACACGACCTGCTTCAGCAGGTTGTTCATCTCTGCAATCTTGTCGGCAGGGATCACCTGCGGTGGGGGCGGCTCATCACGGTCGCGGCGATAGATCGTCTCGCCGCGCGAATTGCGTACCTCGATCGCGGCGTAGGGCTTCACCTTCTTGCCGCCATTGGCGAAGACGCCATAGGCAGCGACCATGTTGATCATCTTCACTTCGTCGGCGCCCAGCGGCAGCGACACGGTGTCGGGCAGCGGTGTATCGACCACGCCCATGGCGCGTGCCGTCTCGACGATCTTCTTGCGGCCGAGCTCTGCGATCCGCGCGAGGTGATAGGGCTGGCCCTTGGGCCAATAGGCCTCGCCGATCTTGATCGACAGCCACACCGCCACCGTGTTGAGCGACTTCTGCAAGGCGACATTCATCGGCAGCCGTCCGGCCGCCGCGCCGCCATAGTTGTTCGGGCACCAGTTGCCGATGCACAGGCCCGACCCGTCGACCATGGAACTGCCTGTGAACTTTCCCGTCAGCAGCGAGGTCAGGTAGACGAAGGGCTTGAAGGAGGAGCCCGGCTGTCGTGCCGCATCCGTGGCGCGATTGAACTGGCTCTGGCCATAGTCGCGCCCACCCACGATGGCGCGCACGGCGCCCGTGGGTTCCATCACGATCGCCGCCCCCTGGCTGGCATGATACTGGCGGCCAAACTGGCGCAGCGCATCCTCGATGGCGGCTTCCGCGCGACGCTGCAGGTTCACGTCGAGGGCGGCGCGCACCACCAGCACGCGGTCATTGCCGAGCTTCTTCTGGTCGGAGAGCTGCTTGACCTCGTCATAGGCCCAATCGAGGTACCAGTCGGGCGTGGAATCGCGCTTGCGGTCGACGGGCGTTGCAGGATTGCGCCGTGCCGCATAGACCTGCCCCTCGGTCAGGAATCCCGCTTCCACCATGAAGGAGAGTACGTCATTGGCACGCGCACGCGCGGCCGGCAGGTTGACGTGCGGCGCATATTTCGTCGGCGCCTTGAACAGGCCCGCCAGCATCGCAGCCTCGGCCAGGGAAATGTCGCGCACATTCTTGCCGAAATAGAATTCCGCCGCC
>CAISZN010000355.1 GCA_903889985.1 uncultured Hyphomicrobiales bacterium
CAGGTTGCGAACAAAATCGATGACGGTGAAGGGCATCACCAGATATTCGCTGACGCCTCGGCTCATCAGATCGCGATAGAGCACGATGTCGTTGACGCGGCCAACGATCATCACCTTGGTCCCGGCGTCGCAAAAATTCGACAGGGCATCGAGACTTTCAACCAGCTCCTTGCGGTCAAGACTCGACTCGATGACGATGACATTGGGCGTTGGCGCGCTGCGATAGGCTTCTACGGCGGCAACGGCGCCGCCCATATGGACCTTCACATGGGCTTTCTGCATGCGACGGTCTGTGATCGCCTCCTGCACGAGGGAAGCGACCTCAGGCGTTTCGCAGAAGGCCTGGACAGAAATGCGCGGAACAGGTGCAATAATCACCTGCGCGGCGTCGAAGTCCTCTTCCATCGGTTCTGTGATCGACTCCGGGCCGAGCATCAGTTTTGTCCCCCGCTTTTGGCAATGGGCGTATTCTGGACCGTCCAGGTGGTACCAGGATCCGTACCCGCGCGAACCTTGCCGATGGCACGGATGCGCATTTCGACGTCGCCATGGGTCATGGCGCGTGGCTCGACGAGGTCACGCGGGTCGGCAACCTGCGCGGCAAGTGCCGTCTGCGTGGCGCAGCCCATGTTCCAGTAGGGGCGATTGTTCCAACCCTCGATCGACCCAGCAGAAGCCAGATCATCGGGCCACTCGCCACACTTGCTTGCGACTGCGGCCTTCAATCCAATGAAGGAGACACGGATCGGCGCCGCTGCAACCTGGTCTGCCGGATAGCTTCCCACCGCCACATAGCCGGTGGCACCGCCCTCGGCGAGCGCGCTGCGCACTGCGGGCAGAGCACCCTTGGCGGGATCATCGACACCGGCGCGCACTGGCAGAAGGATTTCGATCCGTCCCGTTCCGCTGGCACGATACTGACCGGCGAATTCGATCAGGCGGGCGCGCGTGGGCCGGTCGAGGCCATTGGCGGAGGCATAGACATCAAGCGTCGTTGGCCGATTGGCGACAACGATGGGATGTCGTTCGCGATAGTCCTCGGCAACGATGGAACCGGTGACAACCCGGTCCGTCATGCAGCCACCCAGCGAGAGGGCAGAAGCAGCCACCAGCAGCAGCCGCGAGGCCGCTCGGGATTGGGAGCTTGTTCGAGAGGCAATCGAACTCGTCAGGCTCTGCATCGTCACGTGTCCGTTATTCTGGTCTGGAGCTCAATCGGTGATGAAGCCGACGCGGCCGTTGAAATTGCGGATGACCTGCGGATTGCTGGTCGTGGAATAGAGGCGGTTGACCCGGCCAAGCAGCACGGCCTGCGGATCAGTCGGGTCCGCAAAGCCATCGGTCGGCCGCGCAATTTCGTTGGGCTTTGTCGGCTTGGCGATGAAGGGGGTGATGATGATCATCAGCTCTGTCTCCCTGCGTTGATAATCGCGTGAGCGGAAGAGAGTGCCGAGGATGGGCAGGTTCATGAGGCCGGGAAGCCCATTGATTGCTGTTGCTGAATTGTTCTGGATCAGGCCAGCGGACACGATCGATGCGCCAGAGGGTAATTCTACACTGGTCTCATTCCTACGGGTGGAAAAAGCTGGGGCATTAGTTCCATTGACCGTTACCGACGTGGTCGCGTCGATTTCTGTCACTTCCGTAGCTATGCGCAGTAGGATCCTACCTTCTGATAGCACGACTGGAGTAAAGTTAAGAGACACTCCGTAATCCTTAAAGGTTACCCCTCCCGTTACGCAGGCTCCCACGACAGGGCATGTGCCGGGCTGGGCAATCGGCAATTGCCCACCAGCCATGAATTTTGCACTTTCACCCGACATGGCCGTTACGGTTGGTTCGGCAAGGATGCGTGCGACGCCATTCCTTTCGTAGGCCTGAATTTGTGCAGATAGGCCTTTAACTGCAGATCCTGTCGCGCTCATCGCTTCATAGGCGCCAGCAACAAGATTTCCTGTTGACAGAGCCTGTGAATTCAAGCCGAGCTGATTCTGCATGCTCCAAGAGCCCCAAGAGCCCCTTGTGATGGCATTTGTGACACCAAGCTGCTTCAAAACAGTGCGCTGCACTTCGGCAATGGTCACCTTCAGCATCACCTGGTCGCGTCCGCGAAGCACGATCGAGTTGATCACCGAGCCTTCGGCTAGCGATGCGCCGCCGGCGCCGCCGGAGCCTCCGGATTTGGCGACAAAGCCCTTGGCAATGTCGACCGCCATCTGGGCCTCGCCTGCCGAGTCGGCTTCGCCGGTCAGGATGATCGTGTCATTGACGGTGCGCGGAACGATGTCGCTCTTGGGCAGGGCGGTACGGATGATGCGGCTGAGCTCGGAGATGTCGCGGCCGATGGTGATGTCGATGGCCGCAATCTGCCGGCCCTGGGAGTCCATGGCGAAGACGGAGGTCTGACCATTGCCCATGGCGATGATGTAGAGCTTGCGTGAGGTGCGCACGATGGCGTTGGCGACCTTGGGATCGGCGACGAAGATTTCGGCGGCATCCCGTGGCAGTTCGACGATGATGGACTTGCCGACACCCATGTTGATGCGCCGGGCAAGCGGCCCTGAAGCCTCAGCCATGGTCACGCCATCATTCACCTGGGCGATGGCGGGTGCACTGGCAAGCGGTGCTGCCAGAAGCGCGACAAGCGCCATGGCGAAGCTGCGGGTGCGGGTCATGAAATCCCCCTTGCGGGTGCGGGTCGGGATCGACATGGGCATCAGCGCTTCCCCGAGGCGGCAATGCCGTATCGAACGATGGTGAGTGAGCCGTCGGCCTGCTTGTCATCGACAACGGCTTCGACGGTGCGGCTGGCATCGAGCA
>CAISZN010000356.1 GCA_903889985.1 uncultured Hyphomicrobiales bacterium
ACGCCTTCGGCTTCCATGAAGCGGTCATAGGGCATGGAGGGGCGCTTGAACTTGCCGAAGCCCGCATTCTCGCCGGCCTTGGGTTCGTGCCAGTGCTTGCCTTCGTTGTCATGGGGCATGGAGGTGATCCTTCTGTTGGGTTCAGTATGGGTCGAACTCAGCCGCCACCCTTGGTGTCGGCATGAAGTTTTCTGAGATAATCGAGCTGTTCTGCAGGTGAACCCGCAATACGCTCGATGCGCGCCAGAATTTCGGGCCCGTCAAGCGGGCTCACATCGATGCGCAACTTTTGTGCATCGGCAAGAAAGTCAGGATCCTTCATCGTCGCCATGAAGGCGTCCTGCAAGGCCTTTGCACGATCTGCCGGGATACCGGGTGGCGCAGCAAAGGGACGCGCCAGCGTGTTCGAGAGATCGCTGATGGTGATGAGCCCCTTGGCCCGATCCGTTTTCGCGAACTCGATGGCGGTGGGCACGTTGGGGAAATCCTTGTGGCGGGTGGAGCGGCCAAATTGCAGCACCACCTGCATGGGACTGTCGGGTTCGAGCCACTGGGGGCGCGACGAGCGCAGCGCCGAATAGTCGAGCGACCGCGCGTCGATCTCGCCGCGTTCCATGGCGATGAAAATGGCGCCGCTGTCAGGATAACCCACGATGATCTTGAAGTTCATGCCAAGACTATCGCGCATCAGCACGGCCCAGTCATTGCCGCCTCCGCCCTCGCCTGTGGCGCCGATGACAAGTGCCGGCCCGTCGGGCGCCATCGTGTCTTCGATGGTCTTCACCTTCGCTGATTTGCGCGCCACCATCAGATAGGCGTCATCCTGCGAATTGGCGACCGAGCCCAGCCAGGTGAACCTGCGCGGATCGAACTGCACCGCCGGATTATGGCCGAGCACGCCCATCAGCGGCATGTCGCGGGCAAAGCCGCCGAACACGCTGCCATCCTTGGGGGCTGTCGTATAGAGATAGTTCGTCGCGCGCAGAGAGCCGGCCCCCGGCATGTTCTGCACGACGACGGCAGGGTTGCCGGGAATATGCTTGCCCATGTGCTGGGCCAGAACGCGCGCATAGACGTCATAACCGCCGCCCGGCCCATAACCGAGGACGAGCTGCACCGTGCGGCCCTTGTAGAAATCCGAGACGGCGTCCGCCTGCGCGGCACGCACCATGACGATGGCTGTGATCAGGGTCAGAAAAATCGACCAGACGCGCCGCATCCCTCTCTCCCTTCGCTCGTTCTCGTTGGGCGGGATTTTACGCGCAGATGCTTGAGTACCGCAAGCTGTTCAAGGCCTGTCGTGCCTGGAGCCTTCGCGCTAGAGTGTCGGCAAAACGCAGGGGGAAACAACATGACGTTCAATCGGCGCGATCTGATGACCGGCCTTGGCCTGTCCGCCGTTCTCGGCACAGGTGGAGCGCAAGCCCAGTCGGGCTGGCCGCAGGGGCATACCATCAAGCTCGTCGTGCCATTTGCGGCTGGCGGTGCCACCGACATCATCGGGCGCATCATGGCCGACCGGCTCAGCCAGATGTGGAATGCCAATGTCATCGTCGAGAACAAGGGTGGCGCTGGCGGCAATATCGGCACCGAGCAGGTCGCCCATGCGGAGGCCAATGGCGACACGCTGCTGCTCGTCTCCGTGGGCCTTGCGACCAATCCCTATCTCTATCCAAAGCTCGGCTATGACCCGGTGGCGGATTTTGCGCCCGTGTCGCTTGTGGCCATGGTGCCGAACATGCTGATTGCGGGCCATCACCTGAAGGTCAATTCGGTGGCCGAGCTGATCGCCTATGGCAAGGCCAACAAGGGCAAGCTCACTTTCGCCTCATCGGGCGTTGGGACCTCGATCCACTTGTCCGGTGAACTGTTCAAGAAGTTGACCGGCATCGAGATGACCCATGTGCCCTATCGCGGCAGTGCGCCGGCCATTCAGGACATCATGGGCGGTCGCATCGACATCATGTTCGACAACATCACGTCTTCGCTCGCGCAGGTGCGCGGCGGCACACTGAAGGGGCTGGCCATCACCACCGCCAAGCGCTCCCCCTTCGCGCCCGAGCTACCGCCGGTGGCCGATGCAGTGCCGGGCTTCGACGTGTCGAGCTGGTTTGCCTTCTTCGCGCCCAAGAAGGTGCCGGAGGCCATCATCGCGAAGATCGCAGCGGACACGAAGGTGGCGCTCGCCGATGCGGGTGTGAAGTCAAAGCTCGATGCGCTGGCGGCCGAGGCCGTGGGCTCGACGCCTGCGGAGCTTGGTGCCTTCCTCCAGCGCGAGAGCGACGTCTGGGGCAAGCTGATCAAGGAAGGCGGGATCGTCGCGGAGTAGGATTGGACCGGGCGGGTGCTCTACGCCCCAGGCCCTCACCCCAACCCTCTCCCGCAAGCGGGAGAGGGAATCGCGCACGCCGATGCGTGACGAATTTCAGAAATAGAAACTCGATGCTTCTCCCCCCTTCTCCCCGCGTGCGGGGAGAAGGTGAGGATGAGGGGTCTTTCGCGTAGAGCAAGGATGCAGACGAGGACGTCCGCGATTCAGCGCGCTTTTGAAACGTTGCAGCTTCAACCATCCCCGAGACGACATCGCAGCGACATCCCACCCCGCCGTGCTGCGTGCGTCGACCCTCCCCGTCAAGGGGAGGGTGCGCAGTTGCGTGATCCGCTCAGAACGGATCCTTGAACTCCTCGCCGGCGGCGAGAGGTCCGTCGTAGTAGCGCTGTTCCATGCGGCTCTTGGCGCCGGAGAGCGCCAGCGTCTCCTCGAACTCCTTGCGCTGGTGCGGGTCTTCCTCGTGATAGGGGATCGCCCCGCCGCCCTTCTTGAGGTCGATGGCGCCACGGTCGGTGATGCCCTCGCCCGGCAGGCCCGGCTTGCGCGAGGTCGAGTTGTTGGCGCCAAACCAGGCCGACAGGCGCAGTGGATCGCTGCTCACGCCAAAATGCTGGTGGAACCAGTCACCCGACATGGGAGCTGCGCTGACCAGCCCGCCATATTCATAATCCTGGCGCATGACCTTGTCCGCCTTGCCGTCCTGCCAGGGCGTCGTGCCGAGCGCTTCCGGCCAGGTGTAGGTGTAGCCCTTGCCCTTGAGGCAAAGAAGAACCGCGGCCGACGCATGCTTGTGCGCCTTGGAATAGCGGCCGGTCTCATGCTGGCCGATCCAAAGATAGAAGCGGTTGCCTGCCATATGCGGCTCGATGCGGCGGTAGCCTGGCGAGCGGCGATTATCGAGCGGCAGCTCCGACGTGATGATGTCGGGCATCAGGTTGGTGCGCTTCATGGCAAGGCCGCGCACCGGGTCCGGCTCGATCTCGTCGCTCGGCTTGAAATAGTCCTCGTTGCCCGCATAACGATCGGTGAAGTTATAGGGCGTGTTGAAGACGAAGTGCGGGTTGTCGACGAGGTTCATGATATTGGGCGCCGTCGTGCCGCACAACAGGATTGCCGGAGTATTGGTCGCATTCACGAAACGATGGAATGCGTTGAGCGGCACCGAGAAGAGCGAGCCCTTCTGCCATTCGAAGGTGGCCTTCCTGACCTGGCCTTCCTGCCAGACTTCCGTCGAGCCACGGCCTTCGACGACCATCACGACCTTCTCATAGAGATGGCGCTCGA
>CAISZN010000357.1 GCA_903889985.1 uncultured Hyphomicrobiales bacterium
GAAGGTGGCCGAAGCGATCCATTCCGGCACGACCTTCGACACGGTCCTCGGCAAGTTCTCCTACAATGCCAAGGGCGACCGCAACGATGCCGACTATGTCGTCTATGTCTGGAAAAAGGCCACAGACGGCAAGCTCGTCTATGAGCAGTTCTGATCGCAAGCTCTAGGGAGCGGGAGCTGCGACCATGCAGCTCCCGACTGTCAAACCCGGCTCTGCCAGCTTGCCTCTTAAAGGTCCTCATAAGCAGGCTGAAGGCGCATCGGGACGACTGTATTTCGACCATGCTTTCCGTTGCTCTCGCGCTGCGCTAGGCTTCGCTTGGGAGGAACAACCTTATGAAGACTTTTGCCGCAGCTGCGGTTGCATGGCTTCTCTCAGGCCTGGGTACCGTTCATGCGCAAAACTCGGATGATTTCTACAAGGGCAAACAAGTCACCCTGATCATCGCCAGTGGCGCCGGGGGCGGCTATGATCTCTATGCGCGCGCGCTCGCCAGACACATGGGCAAACATATTCCCGGCAACCCGCAGATCCTCCCCAAGAACCTGTCCACGGCGGGCGGCGTCGTAGCCACGAACGCCCTGTTCAATCAGGTCGACAAGGATGGACTGACCTTCGGCGCACTCACGACTGGCAATCTGGTCGATCCACTCTTTGGCAATCCCAAGGCGACCTACGAACCTCTTAAGTTCAACTGGATCGGTTCACTCGGCAAACTCGAGAAGATCTGCGGCACCTGGTATACGAACCCGGTCAAGACCATTGATGACCTGCGCAAGCACGAGGTGCTGGTGGGGGGCACTGGCGCAACATCGGATTCAGCTGTCTTTCCGAAGGTGATGAATACACTGGTCGGAACGAAGCTGAAGATCGTGCAGGGCTATGAACCGGGACCCTCGCTCGAACTCTCCGTCGAGAAAGGCGAGACAGAAGGGATCTGTGGCATTTCATGGTCGACCCTGAAAGCCTCCCATCCGGACTGGGTCAAGGGGAAGAAATTGAACGTGATCCTCCAGATGGGCCTAACTGCCCTGCCAGACCTTCCCGGCGTGCCCAGCGCGATCGATCTTGTCGCCAATGAGGAAGATCGTCAGGTGCTCGAACTCATCCTCACACCGCAGGAAATGGGCAGGCCCTTTGTGGCGCCGCCCGGAGTGCCGGCCGAACGCCTCGCCATCCTGCGTCGCGCGTTCGAGGCCACCTGGAAGGATCCGGACTATCTCGCAGAGGCCCAGCGCCTGCAGATGGAGATCGAACCGATGACGGGCGCCCAGATGCAGACGATGCTGGAGACCGCCTATGGGCGTCCCAAACGCATCATTGAGCGCGCCAGCGAACTTATCCTTCCACCCAACATCAAGCCGAACTGACCATGAGCGGACGCACCATCATCGTCACTGGCGCAGCAAGCGGAATTGGCCTCGCATGCGTCAAGGCCCTACTGGCGCAGGGCGATCAGGTCTGCGCCGCCGACATCAATCCGATGCCGCCGTCAGAACGTGCAGGGCTTGATCAAGCGCGCCTGGTCTGCGCGATCGTCGATGTAGCAGATCAGGCCAGCTGCGAGGCGACGGTTGCCGCAGCTCAGGAACGCTTTGGACGCATTCACGGGCTCATCCATATGGCGGCAATCCATTCGACCTCCACATGGCGCGATCTCTCGCCCGAGGAATTCACGCGCACATTGCATGTGAACGTGACTGGCAGCTTCCTGATGGCAAGTGCTGTGGCAAGGCACATGGAACGGCACGGAGGCGGCGCCATCGTGCTGGCGAGTTCCGGATCGATCTCGGTCAGCGGCATTGGCGGGCACGGACGCGGCGGCCCCGCCTATGTGTCATCGAAAGCCGCCATCATTGGCCTCACCCGCGCCCTTGCACGCTCCCTCGCTCCTCAGAAAATCCGCGTCAATGCTGTGAGCCCCGGAGCCACACGCACAGCCATGACAGCCGATTACGACGAAGATGCCCTGCGCAAGGTCGGGGAGCGCACGCTGACGGGCGAGATCGGCAGCCCTGAAGAGATAGCTGCCGTCGCCCTGTTCCTCGTATCCGATGCAGCAAGCTACGTGGACGGCGAAGTGGTTGCCGCCAATGGTGGCGGTTCATTCGGCCTGTGAGTTCTCCCGGTCAAAGGAGGCCCTGTGCAAGAGCTGTATAGTTCGGGCTGCTGCCGAGTGACGCTTCGAATGATGTCGATGCGGCAAAAAGCGCTTCAAGGGCATGAATGGTTGCACCGCTGCCCAACTGCGTCTGCCAATAAGTCTGACCCTGCACATCCGAATGACGACCAAAGGTATCGCCGTAGAGACTGATGACATCCGTCTCCTGCTGAAAGGCATCAGCGACCAATGTCACGTCGGAGAATTGGATACTTGAGAACCCACTGGCGATGACCGATGTGCCGAGTCCGTTAATGGCGTAGCCAGAGTTCGTGAGATCGATCTTGAAGTCCTTGAAAGACCCTGAGAGCTGCAAAACATCCTGCCCGCCATGGCCGTCGAGAACCCATTGGCCGCTCTTGAGCGTGAAATGGTTGTCGACCGCGTTGCCAGTGACAAGCGCACCATTTCCAGGACCGGACAAGACAACGTTCTTGAACCCGTTCGGTAAGGTCAGAGACTGCGAGCCCGAATAGGCGACAGTATCAATGCCCCCTGCGCTGAGTGAGGGAACAAGTGCCCCCGGCAAAGTGACCACAAGGATCAGATGCCCGGAGGAATCCGTTGTCGTGAAGTAATCCGGATCTGGGGGCGGAGGAGGTGGTGGTGGGGGGGGCGGCGGCGGAGGTGGTGGTGGTGGCGGAGCGCCAGTCCAGGTCAAGAGCGTGCCGCCCGCCCCATCATCCGCAACGACAAACGAATGGGCAGAAAAGTCCTGGCCTGAATCGAGATTGAAATGGACCGTGCCAGTCCCACCCGTCAGTGTCAGGACATTGCTTCCAGACAGGCTGGCAGCCGTTGCTTTGCCAAGACCGTGGATGTCGATCGAATCTTCGCTGGAGAATCCTGAGATTACATTGGCGAATGTGCCGCTTGTGAATGCAGTAGATTCAAGATCGAGTTCCTGAGCACCGCTATCGAAGGTGAGGTGCCCGGTCCCAAGAGCATCCGTCGTTGTGACATCGATGCTGCCAATGCTCAGCAGCGTACCGCCGGTATATGTATTGTGGCCTGACAGGGTCAGCTTGCCGCCACCAATCTGCCCGACGGCGCCGTCGCCAGTAATCGTATTGCTGATCGTGATGTCATCTGGACGATTGAACTGCAAGGTCGCGCCCGCGGCGATGGAGACGTCAGCAGAACCGATACCACCCTCAACATCTCCATCCCCGGCCCGCAGGATTCCCTGTGAGACCAGCACATGGTCATTGCCAAGGTCAGACACGAGAGTCAGAGTCCCTGCCCCGCGCTTCTCGAAGGTTCCTGCGCCTGAGGTGTCGCTGCCGAAGCTAAAATCATCCGAACGATCGCTGATATAGGATGTACCAGCGTTCATATAAATGGAGACGAAACCTCCATGCGATGAGCCGTCCTCCATCTGCACGGCACCTTGCTCAATATCGAGTTCGTCAGTGCTCACGAAATTCGAGACGGTCATCGTGCCGGCGCCGAATTTCTCGATCGTGCCAGATCCGAAGGTATGATTTGTCAGATTGAAGCTGTCTGAACGATGGAAGGAGAGGATTCCATCTTCAAGACTGATATTACCAGTGCCGAGTGATCCCGTCGTCCCATCAGCGCCGACAACCAGTTTGGCTTCGGCAATCTCAGTGTCGCCGGTGAAGCCTGATTCATCGCCAGTCACGGTGACGACACCGCCGCTGACCCGGAATGTGCCATTTCCTGAAATGCTGGTCACAGACTGATCGGTCGACAGGTTGAGGGTCGTTCCGTCGGCGATGACATGGTCTGTCGAAGGTGGTGGCGGGGCTGCAGCAGCCATCGTGACTTTGGTGCCGCCGGAACCATCACTCACAACAGAAAAGGTATAGCTGGAGAAATCCTGTGCTCCGTCAAAATGCAGGACAGCAGTGGCGCCGCCGCCTGCAACGGTCAGGACATTGCCTACTCCCAGTGTAGCGGAAGTGGCGGTGCCGATGCCCAGCAAGTCAATCGTGTCTTCTGTACCGAAACCCTTCAGGCTGGTGGCGTAGTCGCCACCACTGCAAGCCGTAGTTTCGATATCGAGTTCCTGCGCGCCCGAGGCAAAGGTCAAGGCACCAGTGCCCAGAGCGTCAGTTGACACCACATCGATGATGCCAGCATGCAGCGTGGTACCACCGGTGAAGGTGTTGTGACCTGCAAGAGAAAGCTTGCCGCTACCCGCCTGATCGAGCGAGCCTGATCCCTGAATGAGATTGGAGATGGTGACATTGTCGGAATGATTGATGACAAGCGTGGCGCCTGTTTCCACCGTGATGGTGTTGGTGCCCAAGGTGCCCGCCGTACCACCATTGCCGATCTGCAGTGTTCCGCTCTGCACATCGGTTCGATAATAGCTGTTGGTGCCCGTGAGTGTGAGGACACCAGCACCCTGTTTAACGAGAGTCGTAGGAACGATGGTTGGTGATGAAATATTGTTGGCAACAATAAAATCATCCGATCGGTTGTAAGTCAGACTCCCGGTAAGAATATTGATTAAGCCTGAACCGAGCGAGCCTGACGTGCCGCCAGCTCCAACGCTCACATTTCCGAATATGGAGGTCCCGCCTGAATAACTGTTATCGGCCACCACCGTCAGCATGCCGCTGGTCAGAGACACATTCAGCATGCCTGCGCCTGAAATCGCTCCAGACACTGTTCTGTCAGCGCCAAGAACAGTCAGCGTCGTGCCAGATGAAAGACTGATGTCATGAGTGCCGAAATTCGAGCCCGCCGATAAGGCGAGGCTTCCACCAGTGACCGACATCGTGCCGGTGAAGGCGGAGGCATCGCCGTTCAGGCGAATTGCGGCCGCGGCCTCGAACTGGCCGCTACCAGTCAGGTTGTTGACCGTCTGGGCGCCGGACAGCTTTACACTGCCGCCAGCGTCGATCTGGAAGCTTTCCGTGCCGGTTCGTCTTGTACCGCTGAGTTCCAGAGTCCCGCTATAAACTTCAGCGACGCCGGTAAAGGTCTCGGCACCAGACAGAACAACCTTGCCGCTGCCGATCTTTTCCAGCACCAGGGCATTGGCATTGCTGCCACCGCTGATGAGACCAGACCAGGTAGCCGCGCCGCCCGATTGCGCCAGGACGGTCGTGCCCGATGAAAGGCTGAGTGCCGAAGCGACGGTCACGCCATCCCTGAGGATGAAACCCGCACCATTGGATGCCGTAATGGCCCCGAATCTACTGCCAATATTTCCATTCAGACCAAGGGTGGTGCCGCTGACCCGCATGCCGCCAGTGTGACCCGACAGGTCGAGGCTCGAATCGAATGAGACCTGCCCGCCGCTCATGAGAAAATTGGTCGAGCCCACCAGCTGACCTGCGACTACAAGGACACCGGATGAAATCGTCACCCCACCGGACAAATCGCTGGTGCCCTGAAAGTAATTTGTTCCACCCGCAACCGTCACAGCGCCTTGCTTGAAATTGGCAAGAACATTCGAGCCGTTGCTGAGGGTCAATCCATTGGTGACGGACAGCGTTCCGTTCTCAACCACTCCGCCTGCAAGAGCGAGTTGGGCCAGGGTTTCTGTAAAACCATTCAGGTCGATGTCTCCGCCGGAGGCGACATCGAACGAATTCGCCAACGACAAACTGGCGCCGGCGAACGTTAGCTTGCCACCATTGAGAATGCTGACATCGCCAGTTCCGAAGGCAGCATTGCTTGCTGCCACTAATGTTCCCGCATTGACCACAGTCCTGCCGGAATAGGTGTTCGTGTTCGAAAGCGTCAGCTCTCCTGTGCCGGTCTTCTCAATGGCGATGCTGCCTGCAACTGTTGAGCCACTGATGATGCCTGCCAGCGTGGCGGAATCGGCAGAGTCGACTTCAATAGTCGTCGTACCAGAGCCGATAGCGAGAGGCGCATCAACCGAAGGTGAGTTGAGAAGCTGCAGCTTGGAGCTGTTTGATGTGATGGTGCCAAAGGAGACATCAGCGACACTGAGAACAAGGGTCGCGCTGTTCAACGTCAGGCCACCAGTATGCGCCAGAGCGGTTGAGGACAGGTCCAGAGTGCCCGGCCCTGTAACCTCTACATCGCTCGTGCCACCAAGACTGCCCGCCAGGAACAGGAACGATCCGGCATCCAGACTGACACCGTCGCTGAGGTCGGCCAGCTGGTTGAGTACGACAGATGCGTCACGGGTGAGATGGACCGCACCGCCATTGATATCGGCATCGATGTTGGAACTGCTGGTGAATGTGATCCCGTCCGTCGTTGTAATGGAGCCGCGATCGATGGTGTTCAGATTGCCGAGCGTCAGCGACCTGAAGGTCACCGAATTGCCTTGCAGCGAAAGATTGGCGCTGTCCTGAAGGAGCACATCGTTGTTGAGAACGAGATTGTCAGCCCCCAGCGTCAATGCCGTCAAAAAAGAATGATCTGGCGTATCCGTCGGTGTTTGCAGAAGGACGGAGCCCGTACCAAGCGCCCCTGATGCGCTAACAGTGACATTGCCGTTCTGGATAATGGTTCCGCCGGAATAGCTGTTCGAACCATTGATGGTGAGCGAGCCCCATGTGTGGGTAAGGCCGGTCGTCTTGGAACCATCGGAGATTGTGCCGCGGTAGGTCGTGCCGTTTGGTCCACCACCCTCGATCAGGATGGCATTCGCACTGCCATTGTTCGTAACGTTGGCGCTATCCGTCAGATAAGATGCGGTAAAAACAGTGTTATCTGGGAGCGTGACATCTCTGCCATTGAGATCAAGCGTCGCCATCAATGCCCCCGAGTTTAAAAGCAACCATCAAAATGCGCGGCTGAAATTCGGAGAGAGCTCAATACTTTCCGACGCCGCGAGTTAAAATTGCAGCTGAGGCGTGACCGTAAAGTTAATCTAACCGGCGCTTCGGAATGCTCTGTAAAACAGGGCAAACAATTCCTTTAAAGCATCCTCAAAGCGGCTTTTGACCCAAGGTCATGGCGCGGCCCTTGTTCATTTTCGACCAGAGAGACATCCGCGGCATGATCGCTATATTTTCGAACTACTTCCGGAAATCTGCACCAAGGTGATCCCGGCTTCCCGGAACGGAAACCCCTCATCAGGGTGAGCTTTTGAAGCTTAGAATATACGAAGAAATACGAGAGGATCGGCTGGCAAATGCTGCTTTTGACACAAGCTTAAGCAGATCTTAACATGACCCTAATGTTTCATTAAATCAGAGATTTACTGAATGCTTGGATGGCGACTGCCTTTGCTTGGCCTGGCAGCAATATCGATGTCTATTTCGCAAGCGCTTCCCGCTTGGGCGCTTCAAAGGGCCCTCCCCGCTTGTCCTTTCGGGCTGCCGGAAGACTTCGGTGCCATACCCCAGCCGCAGGATCCCACGTCTGAAGAGGACAGCGACGAGCAGGAAGAGCCCTCGCCCGGCATCGCTTTGCCGAACAGTTCTGGTTGCCTGTTCCTGTCCCACGAAGTGATATCAGGCAGCGAGTTGAAAAGTGTCCGGACAAGAAATACGGACGGCGATCCGGGCGCCCTGAACGTCCTGAGTTCAACCAGCCAACTGGGCGCAACGTTCGGCCTGACGCATGTCGATGGACGCCTTGAGGATCCACTGGTGACCGCCCTCTCGATTCGAGCTGGGCCTGACGGGCAGGCCTCGCTCAACCAGGTGTCGATTGGAAACTCTCGTTTCACGGCCGGCATGGACAGTTCGCGGTTCGATTCCTGGGGTGGAGATGAGTTCTCGTTTCGCAGCCTTGCGCCGGCGCAATCGCCTGCGCAGGCCGCCGCCGTTCTCGGGAAAGGGGAGCGCTGGATCGCCCTTGTGTCGCTTGAGGACCCTTCCTTCCGCAGGGTCACTGTGAGCGGCTATGGAGGCAGCAACCAGCCCGATCTGGTCGCCAGATGGGCTGGGCAGCTCGGGCCTGCCACTCTGGTTCTGGCCGGTGCGAGCCACCAGACGACCCTGGCGGACAATTCGCGGTTTCAAGGCTATGCTGGCATTGCCAGCCTCAAATATGACCTCGAGGCCCTTGGAAACGGATCCTATGTTCTCGTGCAAGGGACGGTGGCGCACAAGGCGCTCGGATATCTGGGGATCAACACAACCAGCAATGCACTCTCGCTGAACCTGCCGGGCGTCCTGTCGGCAGCGGTCGCCGAGCAGGGTCGCGGCCTGTCAGGGGCTGCGGTGGCAGTCTGGGAGGTGTCAGACCGCTGGCGGCTCGCCGCCTATAGCACGGCTGCCAGACTGAACGTTCCGATCCTTTCCGGCGGCGACCTCACCTCCTGGCGCAGCGCGGCCAACGTGAAATGGAGCCCGGCCAAAGGGTTTGACTTCATTCTGGAGGGAGGACTGGGGCGCACCCTATCCGGGATCTCGATCATTCCGTCGTCGACCACAAAATCCATGGTGATGACCGTTTCGAAGTCCCTCTGACCAGATGAGTCGGCGTTGGCCTTCAAAGGTCCGTGAACGAACCGGGATGAGTCTGGGAGAGCGACGGCATCCTTGACCTGAATTGAGCGACCTGATCCGAAAGATTTCCTCCTGAATTGGGTTTTTCCGCTCAAAAACGGACGCTCAGTTCAGTTTCGACCATTTCTGCGCAGAGAACAAAAAAAGAACTTGCAGATCGGAACAAAGAGGGTACATTTCCTCCACTGAAGAGATTTCAACCCGCCATTGCGCATTCGTTGAGCGCCTGCCAGAAGGAATTGGACACCATGACCCAAGCGAATCTCCGCCTCGTGGAAGGAACTTCAGTGGACAAGACCAAGGCCCTCGACGCGGCCCTCTCGCAGATCGAACGCGCCTTCGGGAAAGGCTCGATCATGCGCCTGGGCAAGAACCAGCAGGCGGTGGAAATCGAGACCGTTTCAACCGGTTCCCTGGGCCTCGACATCGCACTGGGCGTTGGCGGCCTGCCGCGTGGGCGCGTGGTGGAGATTTATGGGCCTGAATCTTCTGGTAAAACAACGCTGACATTGCATGTTATCGCCGAGGCCCAGAAGCGCGGCGGTGTCTGCGCCTTCGTTGACGCGGAACACGCCCTCGATCCGATTTACGCCCGCAAGCTCGGCGTGAATCTGGACGACCTGCTGATTTCCCAGCCCGACACTGGCGAGCAGGCCCTCGAGATTACCGACACCCTGGTTCGTTCCGGCGCCATCGACGTGCTTGTCGTCGACTCGGTCGCGGCCCTTGTGCCAAGGGCGGAAATCGAGGGCGAGATGGGCGATGTGCAGCCCGGCCTGCAGGCCCGCCTTATGAGCCAGGCGCTTCGCAAGCTGACCGCCTCGATCTCCCGGTCGAACTGCATGGTGATCTTCATCAACCAGATCCGCATGAAGATCGGCGTCATGTATGGCTCGCCGGAGACCACGACGGGCGGCAATGCCCTGAAATTCTACGCCTCCGTGCGCCTCGATATTCGCCGCATCGGCGCCATCAAGGATCGCGAGGAGGTTGTTGGCAATCAGACGCGCGTGAAGGTCGTCAAGAACAAGGTCGCGCCACCCTTCAAGCAGGTGGAATTCGACATCATGTATGGCGAGGGCATTTCCAAGTTCGGCGAGCTCGTCGATCTCGGTGTCAAGGCGGGCGTGGTCGAGAAGTCGGGAGCCTGGTTCTCCTATGACAGCCAGCGCCTCGGTCAGGGCCGCGAGAATGCCAAGACGTTCCTGAAGCAGAACCCGGATGTCGCAAATCGCATTGAGCTTGCCATCCGCGAGAATTCGGGCCTCATCGCCGAGAAGATCCTCGAGACCGGCAATGGCGAGGATGATGGCGAGGAATAGAGCTGGCGGCTGCTCCGCGCCCGGTTGAACAACCGGGGCTGGCGGCCCGGGAGGACAATGCCGCTGCCCTCCCCTGACGGTTTCGTAGAAAGGTCCCCTCTGCAGGCCGACGCCGCTTAGCCCCATTCGGCGGGACTGGGATGAGATGGGAGCCACAGCTCAGCTTGGCCTTCACACTCGACAGTGCCCTGTCCCGCCGCTAGAACGAGCCCGGACCCCAAGGTCCGGGCTTTTCCTTTGGTGGAAAAGAGCTTGCGCCTGCTGGCGCCGGGACCGGATCCTGGGCAAATGAGCGCCTTGCGCGCGTGTGCCGCGAGCGGCCGAGCAGGAACGGTTTTGGATATGACGGGCGTCAACGAGATCAGGTCGGCTTTTCTCGATTTCTTCGGCGCCAATGGCCACGAAGTTCAGCCTTCATCATCACTCGTTCCGCGCAACGACCCGACCCTCATGTTCACGAATGCGGGGATGGTTCAGTTCAAGAACGTCTTCACAGGCGTCGAAAAGCGCCCCTATAGTCGCGCAGCAACCGCACAGAAGTGCGTGCGCGCTGGCGGCAAGCACAACGACCTCGACAACGTCGGCTACACGGCGCGCCATCACACTTTCTTCGAGATGCTCGGCAACTTTTCGTTCGGCGACTATTTCAAGGCCGAGGCCATCGAGCTTGCCTGGAAGCTGATCAGCAAGGAATTCGCCCTGTCGAAGGAGCGCCTGCTGGTCACTGTCTATCACACGGATGATGAAGCCTTCGACCTCTGGAAGAAGATCGCGGGCTTCTCTGACGATCGTATTATCCGTATCCCGACCTCAGACAATTTCTGGGCGATGGGCGACACGGGCCCCTGCGGCCCCTGCTCCGAGATTTTTTACGACCAGGGTCCTGCCCTTGCAGGTGGCCCTCCTGGCAGCCCGGACGAGGATGGCGACCGCTTCCTCGAGTTCTGGAACCTGGTGTTCATGCAATATGAGCAGGTGACACCTGGCGAGCGCGTACCGCTTCCCCGGCCCTCCATCGACACGGGCATGGGTCTCGAGCGCATCGCCGCGATCCTGCAGGGCGTGCATTCGAACTACGACATCGACCTGATGCGCTCCCTCATCCGCGCCTCATCCGACGCCACGGGCGTCGACGCGGACGGCCCGCAGAAGGTGAGCCATCGCATCATCGCTGACCATCTGCGCGCTTCCGCCTTCCTCGTGGCGGACGGCGTCCTGCCGTCCAATGAAGGCCGCGGCTATGTGCTCCGCCGCATCATGCGCCGCGCCATGCGCCATGCGCAGTTGCTGGGCGCGAAGGACCCGCTGATGTGGCGCCTTGTGCCGGCGCTGGTTCGCGAGATGGGCCAGGCCTATCCGGAACTCATTCGTGCCGAATCCCTCATCAGCGAGACCCTGCGTCTCGAGGAAACCCGTTTCCGCGTGACGCTCGCCCGCGGCCTCTCCATCCTCGACGAGGAGACGGTTGGGCTGACCTCGGGCCAGAAGCTCTCCGGCGAGACGGCCTTCAAGCTTTATGACACCTATGGTTTCCCGCTCGACCTGACGCAGGAGGCGCTGCGCGGCCGCGGCGTGGGTGTGGATCTCGACGCCTTCAATTCGGCCATGGAGCGCCAGCGTGCCGAGGCCCGCAAGGCCTGGGTTGGCTCGGGCGAGGCCGCGACTGAAACCGTCTGGTTCGGCATCAAGGACCGTGTCGGCGCCACGGAATTCCTCGGCTATGGAACAGAGAGCACGGAGGGCGTCGTCGGCGCCATCGTGCGCGAGGGCGCCGAGACGGACCGTCTCGAGGCCGGCCAGTCAGGCTATGTGGTGCTCAACCAGACACCCTTCTATGGCGAGTCCGGCGGCCAGGTTGGCGACACGGGCACGATCACGGCAACGGGCCTCACGGCCACCGTCCGCAATACCCAGAAGCGCCTCGGCGATCTCTTCATCCATGAGGTGAAGGTGGAGCTGGG
This sequence comes from uncultured Hyphomicrobiales bacterium, assembly GCA_903889985.1. GTDB lineage: Bacteria > Pseudomonadota > Alphaproteobacteria > Rhizobiales > Beijerinckiaceae > Terripilifer. The sequence goes on from CAISZN010000357.1 coordinate 11,862, forward strand.
AACGCTGACGCCCGGCATGGCAGTCGAACTCACCGTTGACCATGCCCGCCGCAGCGTCATTCGCGCCAATCATTCCGCCACACATCTGCTGCACGAAGCGCTGCGCCAGGTGCTGGGCGACCATGTAGCCCAGAAGGGCTCGCTGGTGGCGGCAGACCGCCTGCGCTTCGACTTCTCCCATCCCAAGCCCATCAGCGACGAGGAGCTGGCGCAGATTGAAGCCATCGCCAATCGCGTCGTGCTGCAGAACGAGCCTGTCGTGACCCGCCAGATGGCTGTGGACGATGCCATTGCGTCGGGTGCCCGCGCCCTCTTTGGCGAGAAATATGGCGATGAGGTCCGCGTCGTCACCATGGGCACCCAGGCCCCGACCCAGCCCTATTCGGTCGAACTGTGCGGCGGCACCCATGTGTCGCGCACGGGCGACATCGGCCTCGTCACCATCGTGTCGGAAGGCGCCGTCGCAGCAGGCGTGCGCCGCATGGAAGCCAAGACGGGCGATCTCGCCCGCCAGCATCTCAATGCGGAAGCGCGCAAGCTGCGCGACATTGCGGCGCTCCTGCGCTCGCCTGCTGATGAGGCCGCCGAACGCCTCGCGGCCCTCGTCGAGGATCGCCGCAAGCTCGAGCGTGAACTCTCGGATGCCCGTCGCAAGCTCGCCATGGGCGGCGGGGGCAATGGCGGCGACAGCGCGGTGCGCGAGGTCGCCGGGATCAAGCTCTTTGCCCGTGCCGTGACTGGCGTCGAGATGAAGGACCTCAAGTCCCTCGCTGACGAGGCCAAGGGGCAGGTCGGCAGCGGCATCGTCTGCATCATCGGCGTTTCGGAAGATGGCAAGGCCGGCGCCGTTGTTGGCGTTACGCCGGACCTGACGGCCCGTTTCAACGCGGTCGACCTCGTGCGCATTGCCTCGGAGAAGCTTGGTGGCAAGGGCGGTGGCGGACGGCCGGACATGGCCCAGGCCGGTGGGCCTGATGGCAGCAAGGCAGAAGCTGCGCTGGAAGCGGTGAGCGAGGCCATTGGAGCCAAAGCGGCCGCCGAATGACCAGGCCACGCCGCAGCCTC
>CAISZN010000358.1 GCA_903889985.1 uncultured Hyphomicrobiales bacterium
CGCCCTGAGGAATGCCATCACGGCGCGCTGAGGAAGCTCAACAGCGTCGCCTGATGAAGTCGATCACCGTTGCATTGAAGAGGTCCGGTCGCTCCCAGTGGATCGAGTGGCCCGCCTCCGGCACGATGACGAGTTCGTTGTTGGGAATGTGGCGCGCATAGAGCCGCAGTGCTGGCGGCGGCAGCCACAGGTCTGCATCCCCAGTCATCAGCAGGAATGGCGTGGTGAGCTTTTCCAGCGAGGCCCAGGTGATGCGGTTGACCGGTGTCTGGCCCAGCCTATTGCCGGTGATGGCGTGATGCTCGAGCTCGAGCCAGTGGCGCACGCCCTGCGGATTGGCGGCCCGGTAGGAGGGGCTGAGTTCGCGGAAATCAGCTGGCAGGGCGTCAAAGCCAGCCGGGCGCAGGCTGTCGCTCAACGCCAGATAATCGGGGTCCTGCACCCCGCCCACGCTGCACGACAGGGTCAGGGAGCGCAGGCGCTCGGGATGGGAATGGGCGAAATCAACGCTGATCGCCCCGCCCGCCGCGCAGGCCACAAGATGCGCCCGCTCCAGGCCAAGATGATCGAGCAGGTGGCGCAGGTCCACCGACCCGCTGCCCGGATTGACCGGGTCTACCGGCGTCGAGCCACGATGGCCGCGCCGCGACCAGCCCACGACCCGAAAGCCTGCGGCAGCGAAGACAGGCTGCTGGTAGAGCCACATGTGAGCGCTGCCCGTAGCCGGATGCATCATGACGACAGCAGGGCCTGTTCCACCGGTGTCCCAGAAATAGAGCTCGCCACCGGGCACGGGCGCGTGGCCTTCACGCACGGGGGCCTGATCGGGTACGGGAACGGGGATCATCGGGTCTTCAAGGCTGCTCGACATGGGTCCTCCGGAACGTGGGATGCATCCTGGAGCAGCTGCGGGTCAAGGGCAGCCCTCTCGAGAGGGCACGGCTCCCCGAGGTCGCCAGAACTCGATGTCGAGCCCATGGTCTGCTGGGGTATCGAGCTTGCCGACCATGGCCCGGTCCACCGGCGCATAGCAGGTCAGCAGCCGTTCCAGATCTTCGTCCTCCCGGGCCCATGCAAGGAAATCGACCGGGCGCCGCTCGACGAGGATGAGATCGGGGCGACCCTGCTCCACGTCTTCGAGGAAGCCACGACGGTCGATGTCCTCGGCAGTGTGATAGATGCGTTTCTGGGCCTCCGTCGTGCCAGGCAAGGCAGCAAAAGACATGGCATGGTATGGGATCCAGCGGCTGAAGCTCCGGCCGACCCATGTGCCATGAAGCGCCCGCACCGCCGGAAACGCGACCGCAAAATCAGACCCAAGCAGCGTCATGCGGGGATTGGTGGCCACCGCACGCATGCGCTCATGCAGGAAGCGCAGGTCGAGGCCTGCGTTAAAGAACATCCAGAACTGGACGGCAAAGAGCCCCGTCGCGCAGAATGGCACGAGCGGGCTGCGTGCAGCCTGTGGCGGCGGCAGGATCCCCGCGCAGCCGCAGAGCAGCAGGAGGATGCCAAGGCTCGGGTAGAAGTGATAGCCCCAGCCCTTGCCCTGCAGGATGGCCACTGCGAGGAAACCCAGACCTCCCGCCAGAGCGATGTTCCACGCAGCTGTGCGCGTGAGATCACGTCGCGTCCAGTCGAGATAGGCGCCCACCGCAACAAGAGCCGCGACGACCGCAGGAAAGCCACCGTAAAGCAGCTCCCAGATAGGAAGGCGCGCCGGCAGATAGAGCAGGTTCGACAGGGGAACCATGTCGCTCCAGAACGCCGGATACCAGACGAAGGTCGCCGCGACATAGGCGAAGAACAGATTGGCGCCGAGCACATATTCGGGCTGCAGCAGGGCCCGC
>CAISZN010000359.1 GCA_903889985.1 uncultured Hyphomicrobiales bacterium
CGCCCTGAGGAATGCCATCACGGCGCGCTGAGGAAGCTCAACAGCGTCGCCTGATGAAGTCGATCACCGTTGCATTGAAGAGGTCCGGTCGCTCCCAGTGGATCGAGTGGCCCGCCTCCGGCACGATGACGAGTTCGTTGTCGGGAATGTGGCGCGCATAGAGCCGCAGCGCAGGCGGTGGCAACCACAGGTCAGCATCCCCCGTCATCAGGAGGAAGGGCGTGGTGAGCTTTTCGAGCGAGGCCCAGGTGATGCAGTTGACCGGCGTCTGGCCCAGCCGGTTGCCGGTGATGGCGTGATGCTCGAGCTCAAGCCAGTGGCGTACGCCCTGCGGGTTGGCGGCCCGGTAGGAGGGGCTGAGTTCGCGAAAATCGGCGGGCAGGGCGTCAAAGCCCGCCGGGCGCAGGCTGTCGCTCAGCATCAGATAGTCGGGGTCCTGCACGCCGCCCACGCTGCACGACAGGGTCAGGGAGCGCAGGCGCTCAGGATGGGAATGGGCGAAATCCACGCTGATCGCCCCGCCCGCCGCGCAGGCCACCAGATGCACCCGTTCAAGGCCCAGATGATCGAGCAGGTGGCGCAGGTCCACCGAGCCGCTGCCCGGATTGGCCGGGTCCACCGGAGTCGAGCCACGATGGCCGCGCCGTGACCAGCCCACGACCCGAAAGCCTGCGGCAGCGAAGACGGGCTGCTGGTAGAGCCACATGTGAGCGCTGCCCGTGGCCGGATGCATCATGACGACGGCAGGGCCTGTTCCACCGGTGTCCCAGAAATAGAGCTCGCCACCGGGCACGGGCGCGTGGCCTTCACGCACGGGGGCCTGGTCGGGCACTGGAACGGGGATCATCGGGTCTTCAAGGCTGCTCGACATGGGTCCTCCGGAACGTGGGATGCATCGTGGAGCAGCTGCGGGTCAAGGGCAGCCCTCTCGCGAAGGCACCGCGCCCCGAGGTCGCCAGAACTCGATGTCGAGCCCATGGTCGGCTGGGGTATCGAGCTTGCCGACCATGGCCCGGTCCACCGGCGCATAGCAGGTCAGCAACCGTTCCAGATCTTCGTCCTCCCGGGCCCAGGCAAGGAAATCGACCGGGCGACGCTCGACGAGGATGAGATCGGGGCGACCCTGTTCCACGTCGTCGAGGAAGCCCCGACGGTCGATGTCCTCGGCAGCCTGATAGATGCGTTTCCGGGCTTCCGTGGTGCCGGGCATGGCTGCAAACGACATGGCATGAAAGGGGATCCAGCGGCTGAAGCTGCGCGCGACCCATGTGCCATGAAGTGCCCGCACCGCCGGAAACGCGACCGCAAAATCAGACCCAAGCAGCGTCATGCGGGGATTGGGGGCCACCGCACGCATGCGCTCATGCAGGAAGCGCAGGTCGAGCCCTGCATTGAAGAACCAGAACTGGAGCGCAAAGAGCCCTGTCGCGCAGAGCGGCACGAGTGAACTGCGGCCAGGCTGGGGCGGCGGCACAATCACGGCGCAGCCACAGAGCAGGAGGAGAATGCCGAGGCTCGGGTAGAAGTGATAGCCCCAGCCCTTGCCCTGCAGAATGGCCACCGCCAGGAAACCCAGACTGCCTGCCAGGGCGATGTTCCACGCGGCCTTTCGCGTGAGATCGCGGCGTGTCCAGTCGAGAAAAGCGCCCACCGCAACGAGAGCCGCGACGACTGCCGGGAAGCCATCGTAAAGTAGCTTCCAGACGGGAAGGCGCGCCGGCAGATAGAGCAGGTTCGACAGGGGAACCATGTCGCTCCAGAACGCCGGATACCAGACGAAGGTCGCCGCGACATAGGCGAAGAACAGATTGGCGCCGAGCACATATTCGGGCTGCAGCAGGGCCCGC
>CAISZN010000360.1 GCA_903889985.1 uncultured Hyphomicrobiales bacterium
AACCATAGAATAGGGCGGAAAGGCGACCAGACGACCGCCTTTCCCGTTAAAATTGTCTCAGTGAGCAACCTCAGCGGCAGGGAGGCCCGTTGGCTTGTTGAAGTAGCGGAAGAACTCCGAAGTCGGGCTCAGGATGAGCCGTGTGTTGGAGGACTTCAAGCCGGTTTCATAGGCCTGCATGCTGCGCCAGAAGGCGAAGAACTGCGGGTCTCTGCCGTAGGTCTCAGCGAAGATCCGGTTGCGTTCGGCCTCGCCCTCGCCGCGGATCGTGTCAGCTTCCTGCTGGGCCTGAGCCCGCAGCACCACCACATCGCGATCGGCCTTCGAGGTGATCCTCTGGGCCTGCTCATTGCCCTGCGCCCGGAATTCGGAGGCCTCACGCTGACGTTCTGTCTGCATGCGGCTATAGACCTTTTCCGAAATCTGCCGGGGAAGGTCGGCGCGGCGAATGCGAACATCCTTGATCGAGACGCCGAATTTCTGCGCCTCGTTCTCAACCTGATCGCGGATCTTGACCATGAGCTGGGCGCGCTGGTCACGCACGATCTGCGTCATGTTGGCTTCGCCAAGCACACGACGAACGGCCGAATTGAGCACACTCGCAAGCTGCTGTTCTGCGCCTTCAGGCGAACGCACCGACTGATAGAACTTCAGCGGATCAACCATGCGGTAGCGCAGGAAGGCATCGACCTCGATGCGGTTGTTGTCCGAGGCCAGAACTTCCTGCTTGTTGGTTTCCAGATCAAGGATGCGACTGTCGAGATAGACCACGGTCTCGACGAACGGCACCTTGAAGTGCAGACCGGGCTCCGTGATGAGGCCACGACCAGCTACCGGCTCACCAAACCGCAACAGCAGCGCATGCTGGGTCTGGCTCACGGTGAACATGGCACCGCCGAGCCCGACGACGATGGCGAGCACGATGATCATCGCCACGATGGCAGAGATGGGAGATTTCATCGGACATCTCCCGTCGCCGAGGCGCGTGGCGCTGGCGGGGCCTGAGGCACCGGCGTCTCGCCCAGTGGCAGATAGGGCAGAACGCCCGGACCCGACGGCTGGTCAAGGATCACTTTTGACATGCCGCCGAACACGCGCTCCATCGTCTCCAGATAGATCCGCTCACGGGTGATGTCAGGTGCCTTGATATATTGCTCGAGCACCTGCGAGAACCGCGACGCCTGGCCGCGCGCTTCTGCAACTGTCTGCTCGCGATAGGCCTGCGCTTCCTGAAGGATGCGGGCCGCACCGCCGCGCGCTTCCGGCACGACGCGGTTGGCATAGGCCTCCGCTTCGTTGCGCAAGCGGTCAAGGTCCTGCTGGGCTGCCGTCACGTCACGGAAGGCCGCGACAACCTGCTCTGGCGGATCGACCGACTGCAGCTGGACCTGGATGATCTGCACACCAAGGCCATATTCATCGAGGACCTTCTGCATCAGTTCCTGAACGGCCGGTTCGATGACCTTGCGCTCAGCCGTAAGGATGCGCTGGATCTGGGTGCGACCAACGACCTCGCGCATGGCGCTTTCGGCCACAGCCTTGATGGTGAGTTCGGGACGGCGGACGTTGAAGGCATAGTTTTCCGGCTTCAACGGATCGATCTGCCAGATCACCACACTCTTCACGTCGGCGATA
>CAISZN010000361.1 GCA_903889985.1 uncultured Hyphomicrobiales bacterium
AACCATAGAATAGGGCGGAAAGGCGACCAGACGACCGCCTTTCCCGTTAAAATTGTCTCAGTGAGCAACCTCAGCGGCAGGGAGGCCCGTTGGCTTGTTGAAGTAGCGGAAGAACTCCGAAGTCGGGCTCAGGATGAGCCGCGTATTGGAGGACTTCAAGCCTGTTTCATAGGCCTGCATGCTGCGCCAGAAGGCGAAGAACTGCGGGTCCCTGCCATAGGTTTCGGCAAAGATCCGGTTGCGTTCGGCCTCGCCCTCGCCGCGGATCGTGTCGGCCTCCTGCTGGGCCTGCGCCCGCAGCACCACCACGTCGCGATCGGCCTTCGAGGTAATCCTCTGGGCCTGCTCATTGCCCTGCGCCCGGAATTCCGCGGCCTCACGTTGACGCTCGGTCTGCATGCGACTGAAGACCTTCTCCGAGATCTGGCGGGGAAGATCGGCGCGGCGGATGCGAACATCCTTGATCGAGACACCAAACTTCTGTGCCTCGTTCTCAACCTGATCGCGGATCTTGACCATGAGCTGAGCACGCTGGTCACGCACGATCTGGGTCATGTTGGCTTCACCAAGCACGCGACGCACCGCGGAGTTGAGCACACTCGCAAGTTGCTGTTCCGCACCTTCAGGCGAACGCACTGACTGGTAGAACTTCAGTGGATCAACCATGCGATAGCGCAGGAAGGCGTCGACCTCGATGCGGTTGTTGTCCGAGGCCAGAACTTCCTGCTTATTGGTTTCGAGATCAAGGATGCGACTGTCGAGATAGACCACGGTCTCGACAAAGGGCACCTTGAAGTGCAGGCCTGGCTCAGTGATGAGGCCACGGCCGGCAACCGGCTCACCGAACCGCAACAGCAGCGCATGCTGGGTTTGGCTTACGGTGAACATGGCACTGCCGAGCCCGACGAGGACAGCAAGCACGATGACAATCGCCACGATGGCAGAGAGAGGAGATTTCATCGGACATCTCCCGTCGCCGAGGCGCGTGGCGCAGGCGGGGCCTGAGGCACCGGCGTCTCGCCCAGTGGCAGGTAGGGCAGAACGCCCGGACCCGACGGCTGGTCAAGGATCACTTTTGACATGCCGCCGAACACGCGCTCCATCGTCTCCAGATAGATCCGCTCACGGGTGATGTCGGGTGCCTTGATATATTGCTCGAGCACCTGCGAGAACCGCGACGCCTGGCCGCGCGCTTCCGCAACTGTCTGCTCGCGATAGGCCTGCGCTTCCTGAAGGATGCGGGCCGCACCGCCGCGCGCTTCCGGCACGACACGGTTGGCATAGGCCTCCGCTTCGTTGCGCAAGCGGTCAAGGTCCTGCTGGGCTGCCGTCACGTCACGGAAGGCTGCGACGACCTGCTCTGGCGGATCGACCGACTGCAGCTGGACCTGGATGATCTGGACGCCAAGGCCATATTCATCGAGGACCTTCTGCATCAGTTCCTGAACGGCCGGTTCGATGACCTTGCGCTCGGCAGTGAGGATGCGTTGGATCTGGGTGCGACCAACGACCTCGCGCATGGCGCTCTCGGCCACCGCCTTGATGGTGAGTTCGGGACGGCGGACGTTGAAGGCATAGTTTTCCGGCTTCAACGGATCGATCTGCCAGATCACCACACTCTTCACGTCGGCGATATTCTCGTCGCCGGTGAGCATCAGGCTTTCTTCGGACACATCGATCGGAGTCTGGCTGCCGGTTCGCGGATCGACACGGGCGACGAAGCCAATGGTTATCGTGTTTCGGTCCGTGACCCGCAGCTTGGTGACCGCGCCGATCGGATAGGGCCAGTTGTAGTTCAGGCCGGAGCTTGTCTTGCCCACGTAGCGGCCGAAGATCATGTTCAGGCCGACCTCGTTGGGCTGCACGGTGTAGAACCCGCTCATCGCCCACATGCCGATGGCTGCCAGCACGGCAATGAGCGCGCCCTTGCTGCCAAAGCCGCCCGGCAAAGCCCGCTTCAGCCGGTCCTGGCCGCGGCGCAGCAGTTCCTCGAGGTCTGGAGGCACTTGGCCCCCGGACCCACCGCCCTGCTGTCCCCATGGACCCTGATTATTGGGTTTCCCCCAGGGGCCCCCTCCACCTTGGTTGGACCAGGCCATCAAATCCCCTTCAATCGTGTCTTGTGGCACCTAAGCATGGGCCGGACGGTTTTCAACGCGTCATGCCCGGTTCTGCCGTTCATATCCCACGAATGTGAAGGGGACTTCATCCCCCTCGCCCGGCGGATGGGCCTCGCGGCTGACCTCCCGCCAGGAATTCGCGTTGATTGCGGGAAATATTGCATCGCCTTCAGGCTCGAGGGCAACTTCGGTAACCTCGAGCCGGTCGCAGCGCTCCATGAGGGCCCGGTAGATCTCTGCTCCCCCTGCCACGATTACGCCGTCAGCGCCCATGGCACGTGCGCGGACCTGCCCCAGCTCCAGCGCTGCTTCCAGATCATTGGCCACGTGGACCCCAGCCGGAAAGCTTGCACCCCGCCGGGTCACCACGATGGTCTCACGGCCCGGCAGGGGCTTGCCGATGGACTCGAAGGTCTTGCGACCCATGATCATCGGCTTGCCCATGGTCAGGTCGCGAAAGTGGCGCATGTCGCTGCGCAACTTCCACAACAGGCGATTGTCGCCGCCGATTACCCCATTGCTCGCCACCGCAACCACGAGAATGAGCGGAACCGGTGGCGACTGGTTCATGTCACTTCGCCGTGTCAGGAATCTGCAGCAGGTCGGAGACCTGCTTTTCGGTCAGAGGCACTGTCAGGAACTTGTTGCTGATCGCCTCTTCCTGCAGGATCGAGAGTCCCTCGAAGCGGCCCGGAAGCACGATGTCCTTGGGGAAGAACTCGTCGCGCATCCGCCGCGCCAGCTCGACCGACACGCCGGCGAAATCCGCATATTGCGCCAGCGCCTCGTCGCTCGAATACATATAGTCGACGGTTTCCTTGTAGGCCTTCACGAAGCGCGAGATCGCATCCTTTTTCTTGCCGAGCGCATCCGCATTGGTGATGTTGACGCGGATCGTGGTGTTGCGGATCGCATCCACATCATTGCCGCGACCCACGATGCGGATCTCACCCTTGGAGAAGGCCTCGAGCCCGAAAGGCGGCGAGGAGAAGGCCACATCCACC
>CAISZN010000362.1 GCA_903889985.1 uncultured Hyphomicrobiales bacterium
GGCCGACCTCGCTTCCGCGCCAGCTGATGCCGATCCGGAAGCCATGCTTGCCGATGGTGCTGCGCCACTTGGTGACCCGCACCGGGTCCGCCGCCAGATAGGGAGAGGACAACGCGAAGTCCTTCTCGCCCAAACCAAGCGCAAGTGGCAGGCTCATGAGAGGGATATGCCGGTCAAAGGCAGGCAGTCGCCGCTCTTCGACCAGGTCTACTGGCAAGCCAGCAAACAGGCCGCGCAGGGATTTCTGCGGCAGGAACAGGACCCTGGCACCCCGCTCCGTGAGTTTCGGCAGGAAGCGCGCGAACTGGACCGAATCGCCAAGCCCTTGCTCCGCATGGACCAGAATGGTCTTGCCGCGCAGATCCTCCTCACCGAGCCAGACGGGAACCGGAAAGCTGCGATCCCCGTTGCGCTTGGTGGCCCGTTTGCGGGCCTCAAAGTTGCGCCACCCATCTGCAAAGTCGCCACGGAGCAACTGGACGAGGGCAAGGTTCGTCCGGGCATCCCCATGGTCCGGGTCAAGCCGCAGTGCTTCATCGAAGGCAGTGACTGCGCCGTCCAGCTCGCCCCTCGCCATCAGGATGCTGCCCTTGCCGTTCCAGCCAGGCACGAAGCCGCGATCCCGGACGATGCTGTCCTCATAGCCAGCCATCGCCTCATCCAGTCGGCCGAGGCCCTGAAGGGCCTGCGCCTTGAGGTATCGGGCCAGCTGGTGCGTGGCGTCGAGACGCAGGGCTTCATCGGCTTGGGCCAGGCATCCCGTCAGATCGCCCTTCTTCTGCAAGGCAACGGCGATGTTGTAGTGAGCGCCGGCGTGACCGGGCACCAGTTCGATCAGCTTTCGAAAGCTGGCGATTGCTTCATCCCCCTGCCCTGAAGACAGGAGGGCTGCGCCCAGATTCATCAGCGCATCAGGGCTCTGCGGCGAGCTTTTCACAACACGCTTGAAGTGACGTACTGCCTCCTCATAGCGCCCGAGGTAGGTCAGGACAGCGCCGAGGCTGTGGTGAATTTCAGCAGCTTGAGGCGCGGCTCGCGCGGCGCGCTGCAAGAGGACGCTGGCTTCCTCGAAGCGGCCGGCCTGGGCTCCGATGGTCCCAAGCAGATGCAGGGCTGCAGGATCGGAGGGACGACGCTCGACCAATTCCGCGCATATGGCAGCGGCGGCATCGAGATTGCCCGAGCGGAACAGGCTGACGGCCTGCTGGAACTGATCATCCATGGTCTAAGAAGTCCCGGAGCAGGATGCTCGCGCAAACAGTCCTATAAAACGACAAACCCCGGCGCAATGCGCCGGGGCTGTTCTTCACCTGAGAGGTGAAAAGATCAGAAGTTACGCTCGACGCGCAGCTTCGAGGTCCAGCCGGACTCGCTGGCGCCCGGCGAACCAGCAGCCACGAAGAGAGCATTCGCATTCTGAATGTTGCTCTTCAGGTTGACGTACTGGAGCTCCAGACCGATGTCGAAGTCCTTGACCGGTGAGAAGATCAGAGCATGCTGAACTTCAAACACCCGGCCCTTGCCCCACTGGTTTGCGAGGGCTGTCGTCGACGGATTGATCTCGATGTAGCCAGCAGACGCTTGCGACCGCCAGTTGCTGGACCAGTTATGAACGAGCGCCGCAGCGACGTTCCAGCCGGTCGTGTTGCCGATCGTGAACGGCGAAGCCAGCGTGCCGAGACCACCGGTGACGGTGATGTTCGAGTCAACACGTCCGATGCCGCCGAGGATACGTCCACCCGACGCGTTGGACAGGTTGCTCATACCA
>CAISZN010000363.1 GCA_903889985.1 uncultured Hyphomicrobiales bacterium
CCATCTGGAATGTTGTCAGCCGGGACGCGCATCTCGACCGTGTGCAGCACGATGTTGAGCGAGCCGCCCTTCTTGAGGCCGGGGCTGGTGTCCTGGTTGATGAAGTGGACCGGCACGTTGACGCGCAGCGACGAACCGGCCTTCAGGCGCAGGAAGTCGATGTGGACGGGCGTGTCGCGCACGACGTCGAGCTGGTAGTCGCGCGGAATCACGCGCTCCTTGCGGCCAGCGATCTCGATGTCGAAAATCGTGGTCAGGAAGTGTCCAGCGTAGATCAGCTTGTTGATCTCTTTATAGTCGAGTGAAATCGCCTCAGGCGCTTCACCACCACCATAAATTACGCCAGGTGTACGGCCTTCACGGCGAACGCTACGGGCGGCCCCCTTGCCAGTCCCGCTGCGCACCGCGGCCGCGAGAGTCTTGATCTCGGCCATTTCGGTGTCCTTTAGGTTAGGGATGTCCGCCCTCGCCTCCAGGGGTGTCGGAAACCGGCGGACGCGGGCTTATACCGGCGCTTGGCCGCAAGTGCAAGGAAGGGCGGATTTGGACCGCGCGCGTCCCCTCTCCCGCTTGCGGGAGAGGGTCAGGGTGAGGGCGCCGCGGTTCTCAACGTCCAATCGTTGAACAGCCGAAACACCCCTCAGCCTCACCTTCTCCCCACCTGCGGCGGGGAGAAGGGGGCAGAAACATCGAGGTTCATAAGGCCGATCCGACACGCATTTGGCCGAACCGGTCCCCCAGCCCTCAATCAAACAGGCTCGAGACGCTCTCTTCCTTGGCGGTGCGGGCGATGGCCTCACCGATCAGGGGGGCAATCGAGATCACCCGGATGTTCTTGGACACCCGCACAGCCTCGGTCGGCTGGATCGTATCGGTCACCACCAGTTCCTTGAGCTTGGAGCTGGAAATGCGCGCCACCGCGCCGCCCGAGAGCACGCCATGGGTGATATAGGCCCGGACCTCCGCCGCGCCCTTGGCCAGCAGCGCCTCGGCCGCGTTGCACAGGGTGCCGCCCGAATCGACGATGTCGTCGACCAGGATGCAGCTCTTGCCCGACACGTCGCCGATGATGTTCATCACCTCGGATTCGCCGGCACGCTCGCGGCGCTTGTCGACGATGGCCAGCGGCGCATCGATGCGCTTGGCCAGCGCTCGGGCGCGCACCACGCCGCCCACGTCAGGCGAAACCACCATGACATTCTTCAGGTCGAGCTGGTCCTTGATGTCGCGCACCATGACGGGTGCGCCAAACAGGTTGTCGGTCGGAATGTCGAAGAAGCCCTGAATCTGGCCCGCATGCAGATCAACCGTCAGCACGCGGTCGGCGCCCGAGCGGGTGATCAGATTGGCGACGAGCTTGGCGGAAATCGGCGTGCGCGAACCGGTTTTGCGGTCCTGGCGGGCATAGCCGAAATAGGGGAGCACGGCGGTGATGCGGCGCGCCGAGGCCCGGCGCAGCGCATCCGTCATGATCAGCAGTTCCATCAGATGGTCGTTCGCCGGGAAGGAGGTCGACTGGACGATGAAGCAGTCCGAGCCGCGCACATTTTCCTGGATCTCGACGAAGATCTCCATGTCGGCAAAACGCCGCACGGAGGTCTTGCAGAGCGGCAAGCCCAGATAGGCCGCGATCGCATCGGTCAGCGCACCGTTCGAATTGCCCGCAAGGATCTTCATGTTGTCGGCCATGCAGCAACCCCCAAACTCGCGCCCGCTGCAGCGGCTCATATCAAGCTTGTGCGGTGCGAACAATATGACGGGCCGATGTCAGGCCCCTCAGGCACATCCTTTTTCTCTTTGCTTAACAGGCAGGCAGAGGCTCAATGCAGCGCAGCTGTCGTTTCCAGCCGTGGTGGCGGGCTGCCCAAAGGCGCAGCCGAAGCCGTAGGCGCTGGTGCTGGAGTGCTTCTTGCGGCCGAAATGGCCTCAGGCATGTTGGTCAGGACCGCTGCAAGATCAGCCGCGCTCCTGGCAGCCAGTTCCGTCAGGGCCTTGTCATCCACCACAGACCAGTCGCCGGCGGCGCCCTTGACGGCCACAGCATCTTCGAGCCGCTGAACCCGCGCCTTGCGGGCATCGAACACGTCCCAGACATAGGACACGACGGTCCCCTCGCTTCCCGGCGCAGCGCTCAGGTATCCACGCACCACATAGCGGGCCTCGCGCGGTTCGGTGACCAGCACGTCGAGGCTGGCGGCCTCGCTGCGGGTCTTGTCCGCGAAACTCCGCGACACGGCGGATGGCGCCCCCTCGATGCTCATGATGGCCACCGGTGCCCCACGCGGGCTCACACCCGGACGGGCAGCCATATGGGTGGGAGCCGAGGTACTGGCGGAAACGCCGGCAGACTCCTGGACGCAGCCGGCAAGGCTGAGCGACAGGGTGATGGCCAACAGGCACACAAAGCCAGACCGGAACGAGCCGGGTCCGGATACACGGAAACGGTTCATGCGACGCCTCTCCGCTTCGTGACGGTCCCCCGCCCGGCGGTTGACTCCGTGCCTAGCGCGAAATGCCGTGCCGGTCCAGCTTGGGGAAATGGACCGCAGGCCACCCCACCTTCCCAGCGCCCGCTCCGCGGCTTAGATCATGGGCCATGAGCAACACGCCCTCCACCCCGAACGGGTCACCGCCCGCATCCGGTTCCGACCTGCCTGCCGAGGCCGGGCTGGAGGAGGACGATCTCGCCCAGGAGGCAGCGGAAGACTTCGCCCCGCTCGACCTTTCCCTGGATGACAATGAAACCGCCCCCGCCTCCGTCCAGCGTGGTGCAGAGGTCATCAAGGGCTACCTGAAGCACGCGCCCCTCAGCCCCGGCGTTTATCGCATGATCGCGGAAAACGGCGAGGTGCTCTACGTCGGCAAGGCGCGCTCCATCCGGAAGCGCATTTCGAGCTATGCGCGTGGCATCGGCCATTCGAACCGCATCGCGCGGATGATTTCGCTCACCGCCAGCATGGTCTTCGTTTCGACCGAAACCGAGACCGAGGCCCTGCTGCTGGAAGCAAACTACATCAAGCAGATGAAGCCGCGCTTCAACGTGCTGCTGCGCGATGACAAGAGCTTTCCCTATATCCTGCTCACCGGCGACCATGCCTCTGCGCAGATCACCAAGCATCGCGGCGCGCGCAACCGCAAGGGCGATTACTTCGGCCCCTTCGCCAGCGTGTGGGCCGTCAACCGCACGCTCAACGCCCTGCAGCGCGCCTTCCTCGTGCGCTCCTGCTCGGACAGCTTTTTCGACAATCGCACGCGCCCCTGCCTGCTCTGGCAAATCAAGCGCTGCGCCGGCCCCTGCACGAACGAGGTGAGCCCGGAGGACTATGCAGCCCTCGTCACCGAGGCGCGCGACTTCCTCTCCGGCAAGAGCCGGGTCGTGCGCGACCGCCTCGCGCAGGAGATGGGCGAGGCCGCCGAAAAGCTCGAATTCGAACGCGCCGCGCGCCTGCGCGATCGCATCGCTGCACTCTCCGCCATTCAGGGCCAGCAGGGCATCAACCCGCGCAACACGGAAGAGGCTGACGTCTTCGCCGTCATCGACCAGGCAGGCCAGTTTGCCATCGAGGTCTTCTTCTTCCGCACCTTCCAGAACTGGGGCAACCGCACCTATTATCCGCGCGCCGACCGCAGCCTCACGGCAGCAGAAGTGCTCGACGCCTTTGTCGCCCAGTTCTATGCGGACAAGCCTGCCCCGCGCCTCGTTCTGCTCTCGCACGACATCGAGAGCCGCGAGATGCTCGAGCAGGCACTCAGCGCACGCGCGGGCCATCGCATCGAGGTCAATGTGCCCCAGCGCGGCGAGAAGAAGGAGCTTGTCGATCATGCGGCTCAGAATGGCCGTGAGGCGCTGGCCCGCCGCCTTGCCGATGCGGCCAGTCAGGAGAAACTGCTCGCCTCACTGGCCGAGGCCTTCGGCCTCAACAGGAACATCCGTCGCGTCGAGGTCTATGACAACTCGCATATCATGGGCACCAATGCAGTCGGCGGCATGATTGTCGCGGGGCCGGCCGGCTTCATGAAGAGCCACTACCGCACCTTCAACATCAAGTCGGACGAGCTCACGCCCGGCGACGACTTCGGCATGATGCGAGAAGTCCTGCGTCGCCGCTTCTCCCGCCTCATCAAGGATGAAACACCCAAGTCCGAGAGTGACGCGCCAGCGCCCGCCCCAGATCCCGACGCCTTTCCCACGAGGCCGGACCTCGTCGTCATCGATGGCGGCAAGGGACAGTTTGAAGCTGCCCGCGAGATCTTTGCGGAACTCGGCATCACCGATATTTCCCTCGTCTCCATCGCCAAGGGCGCGGATCGCAATGCGGGCCGCGAAATGTTTTTCCTTGAAGGCAAGGAGCCCTTCCGCCTCGCGCCGCGCGACCCGGCGCTCTATTTCATCCAGCGGCTGCGCGACGAGGCCCACCGCTTCGCCATCGGCACCCATCGCGCAAGGCGCAAGAAGGATTTCACCAAGAGCCCGCTCGACGAGATCGCCGGCATCGGCCCGACCCGCAAGCGCGCCTTGCTGAATGCCTTCGGCACCGCCAAAGCGATTTCACGCGCAGGATTGGGAGACCTTGAGAAGGTGCCGGGCATCAACGCCGCGACAGCTAAGCTGGTCTATGACCACTTCAACGACAAGGGGTGAGTGAGGCTGCGGACGAGGACGTCCGCGGTCCATGAGCCGCGCTGGACCGCACGCATTTGGAAGCGTGACGAATTCTAAAGATTGAAGCTCGACGCTCCTGCCCCCTTCTCCCCGCCGCAGGTGGGGAGAAGGTAAGGATGAGGGGTGCTTCGGCGCTTCAATCCCAGCCGCGTTGAGAACCGCAGCGCCCTCACCCTGACCCTCTCCCGCAAGCGGGAGAGGGAACGCACATGCAGATGGGGCTTCACGCCCCCGTCTTGCGCAATCCCAAGCGCGTTGAGCGATCCGGCGGGCGCGGCAGGCCAAAATTCTCGCGCAGCGTCTTGCCCTCGTATTCCGTGCGGAACAGCCCCCGCCGCTGCAGCTCGGGCACCAGCTTGTCCACCAGCCCATTGATGGCGCTTGGCACATCGCTCGGCAGGATGTTGAAGCCATCCGCCGCACCCTCACGAAACCAGGCCTCCAGCTCGTCGGCCACCTGCGTCACCGAACCAATCAGCGTCCAGTGATGCTTGGCCGCCGCCGAGCGCATCGCCATCTGGCGGAGCGTGAGACCCTCGGCACGGGAGATCTCGATATAGCTCTGCACGGCACTGACGCGCGCACTATTGGCAGCGATATCCGGCATGGGCGCATCAAGATCAAATTTTGACAGGTCGACGCCACCCAGATTCGAAGACAACCGCGCCAGTGCGACACGCAGCGGGATCAGCGAATTGAGCTTCTCGAACTTCTCTTTTGCCTCGCTCTCGGTCTCGCCCATGAACAGAAGGGCGCCGGGCATGACGAGCATATGCTCGGGCCTGCGCCCAAAATTTTCAACGCGGCCCTTGACGTTGTCATAGAAAGCCTTG
Organism: uncultured Hyphomicrobiales bacterium; assembly: GCA_903889985.1. GTDB lineage: Bacteria > Pseudomonadota > Alphaproteobacteria > Rhizobiales > Beijerinckiaceae > Terripilifer. The sequence continues at coordinate 5,497 of CAISZN010000363.1, forward strand.
GCGACGCTCAGATTTGACTGGGACGTGAAGACCACATCGGCGACACGCGCCGATATGTTCATGCCCGGCTCCGACGAGCCCGCCTGGATGAGCACCGGATGGCCCTGCGGCGAGCGCGGCACGGCGGAGGGTCCGCGGACCTTGAAATACTTGCCGTCGTGATTGAGCAGGTGCACGCCATCCGGACGCATATAGACGCCCGACTCCTGGTCGCGCGGGAAGGCGTCATCGTCATAGCTGTCCCAGATGCCGCGCACCACGTCGACGAATTCTTCCGCCCGCTCATAGCGCTCCGCATGGGGTGCGTGAGATTCGCGATTGAACTGCAGCGCATCATCCTTGTTGCTGCCGGTCACGATGTTCCAGGCGGCGCGACCCCCGGAGATATGATCGAGCGAAGCCACGGTGCGGGCGAGATTATAGGGCTCGAGATAGGTCGTCGTCATGGTGGAGGCGAGGCCGATGTTCCTGGTCACCATGGAGACCGCCGACAGGATCGGGATCGGATCCATGCGGTCGATGCGCGACGTCAGGCTCTGCGTCTCGAAGTCATTCGTATGCGGCGGGCTTGCCGCATCGGCAATGAAGAGCATGTGCAGCTTGCCGCTCTCGATCTTCTGCGCGGCCTCGACCCAGCGCTGGATGTTCTGCCCGCCATCGCTGGTTGCACCGGGAAGGCGCCATCCTGCCATGTGATAATTGCCGTCTCCCGTCAGGAAGAGCGAGAGCTTCATCTGTCTGGCCTTGGTCGTCACGGCATTCCTTTCCAGTTTTGATCTTCAAACCTCCGCTTGCGCATGGGCGCGCCGAGGCGATCGTGAATTATTGCTGCAATCCGAGCTTGCTGATAACTCCCCGCCAACGGCCGATGTCCGTCTGCAGGCGCTGGCTCATGCCATCAGGCGTGCTGAACGCAGCTTCCATGCCGAGCTGCCTGAACTGCTCCTGCACGTCCGGCAGTTTCAGGACCATGTCAATTTCCTGATTCAGCTTTGCCACGATCTCCTTTGGCGTTCCAGCAGGCGCCGCAACACCATTCCAGGACGTCACAACATAGCCGGGCACGCCGCCTTCGACCACGGTCGGAGTCTCTGGCGTCAGGGAGCTGCGCTTCTCGCCGGCAGACGCAATAAGCTTCAGTTCCCTGGCCGCCAGCAGCGGTGCGAAAGCGGCAAGATAGTCAAAGCCCACATCCACATCGCCACGCTGGATCGCATTGATCAGCTCCGGCGAACTCTTGAAGGGAACGACGCTGGCCTCACTGCCAATCATGGCCTTGAACATTTCTGCTGCAAGGTTCTGCGTGCTGCCCGATGAAATGGCCCCGAAGTTGAGCTTGCCCGGATTGGCCTTGTCGAAGGCCAGGAGCTTGTCAACCGAGCTGATGGGCCCAGATGCCCTGGTTGCCAGCAGCATGTCGAACTGCGCCAGCATCGAGACGGCCGTGAAATCCTTGATCAGGTCATAGGGCAGCGTCTTGAACAGCGAGGCGCTGATGGCATAGCTGTTGCCGATCTGGACGAGTGTATAGCCATCGGCTGAGGCCTGCTTGCCCGCCAGTGCCGAATTGATCCCGCCAGCGCCGGGCCGGTTGTCGATCACAAACTGCATGCCCGTGCGCTCGGAAACCTTCGCGGTGACGAGCCGGAATGTGATGTCGCCAATTCCCCCCGCAGCGAAGGGCAGGAACACCCGGATCGGCTTGTTGGGATAGTCTGCCTGAGCCAGTGCACCGTGCGGCAGGAGACCACCTGCTGCGGCAAAGGGAACTGACGCCAAAAGAGTCCGGCGTGACATCGGGCTTCTATGCATCTGTCCTCCCGAAGGCCTTCTGGCCATGTCGGGCGCTGCACCACGAACCGTGGGCGCACCTCTGCCGCGGTTTTTAGTGATAATTGGCGCCTTGGTCCATCGGCGTCAGCCCGATCAGGCGCGCTTCTCGATGCGCGACGATACCTTCGCCGTGGCCCTCGCTGCTTCCGCCCGCTTCTCCCCGCCGCAGGTGGGGAGAAGGGGAGGATGAGGGGTGTTTCGGCTTTTCACTCAATGCCACGTTGAGAACCGCAGCGCCCTCACCCTTTCCCTCTCCCGCCAGCGGGAGAGGGGACGCTCCCATCGTGGGAGCGTGCCAGCTATGTCCTCGCTTCCCCACTGGCGGGGACTGGTGTATCCCGCCGCAAGCAAGGAAAGGCCCGGCAAAGCGGGACCGGGTTCCAAGGGGACGAGATGGCGGGCAAGCCGAAGGCAAACGAATATTCGCTGGCGAACCTGCACAGGGAATTTGTGACCGTTGCCGTTGGCGCGGTTGGCGGCAGCTTGTTCTACCTGCTGCGGATTCCCGGCAATGCCCTCTCGGGCAGCCTCATCGCCGTGGCCATACTGGCAGCCATGGGCAAGGCGACCCCGATCGGTGGCATCCTGCGGGTCTTTGCCTTGGCGAGCGTCGGCATTTCCATCGGCTCGACGGTCACACCCGACACGTTCCACAATCTGGCGGCCTATCCGCTGAGCATGGTGATGATGAGCCTCTGCGTCATCGCCATGACGCTTGCCTCTGCTGCCATGTGGCGGCTCGTGTTTCGTTGGCCCGGGCCCATGTCGCTGCTCGCCTCCGTGCCGGGGTCCATGTCCTATATCGTGTCGGTTTCGATGGGCCTGGGCGCAGACGCTGCCAAGGTCGCAGTCGTGCAGATGTCGCGTGTGATCTTTCTGGCCTCGGTGCTGCCTTTCATCGTGGTCTATGAGGCAGGCGGTCATTACAATCTGCCGGAACTGAAGATCGTTGACCCTACCGGCATCGCGCTCCTCACTCTGGCTGCAGGCATTGTCGTTGGTGCCTTCATCACGCGCCTTGGCATGGCCGGCGGCATGCTGCTGGGTGCACTGATCCTGTCGGGCGTCGTGCATTATCTGGGCTGGTCGCCGGGTCGCACGCCCCTGTGGCTCTTCAATGCGGGGCAGGTTCTGCTGGGATCCTGGGTCGGCTCGCGTTTCGTTGATTTCGACTGGAGCCTGTTCGGCCGAATCTGCGTTGGCACCACGGCTTCGGTCGGCGCGGCCATGGGTGTTTCCGTCGCCTTCGCCCTGCTGGCGACGAGTCTCTTCCACGTTTCCTTCGGCACGGCGCTGATGGCCTATTCGCCGGGCGGACAGGACGCCATGATGGTGCTTGCGCTCTCCATGGGCGTTGATCCGATCTTCGTAAGCGCGCATCACCTGGCACGCTATTTTCTCATCAATGCCTCGCTACCCTTCCTGATCGTCTGGCTGCAGCGACGCGAGGATCGGCGAAAGCTGGCCACCGGAGAAGCCGCATGATCCTGCGCACCACGCTCACCTCACCCTTCGGCCGCAAGGCGCTGATGGCCGCCCATCATCTGGGGCTCATCGACCGCCTGGAGATCGTCCACTCCGATCCGCGCGAGCCGGAAGACGATCTGCGCAAGGACAATCCGCTGGGCAAGATGCCGGCGCTCGTCCTGCCCGATGGACGACGCATCTTCGATTCATGCGTCATCCTGGAATATTTCGATCACCTCGTCGGCGGCGGGAAAATCATTCCGGCCGATTTCGACGCGCGCATCGCGGCCCTCACCCTTCAGGCCCTGTCGGATGGCATCATGGATGCCGCACTGCTGGTTGTTTACGAGGGACGCTACCGGCCGGACGCCCTGCGTCACGAACCGTGGCTCGACTACCAGCGCGGCAAGATCACGCGCGGCCTCGACGCACTCGAGAAGACCATGCCCGATCCAGCCGTCGTGAGCGTCGGCACCATCGCTACGGCGAGCATGTTCGGCTATCTCGACTGGCGCAAGCAGGTGGACTGGCGCGCGCGCAACCCGGCGCTGGAGCACTGGCTCGATGCCTTCTCGACAGCCTGCCCGGCCTTTGCAGCCACGCGCGCTGAATGACGCCTTGAGACAATGTGATCGACGCCTTCGGGCGGGGAGGAAAAGATGATGAAGCCCTATGCTCTCGCAGCCGCCCTGCTCGCGGCTCTTGTCGTGCCGGCGACGGCCCAGACCTGGCCGGAAAAGAGTATCCGCCTCATTGTCCCCTTCCCGGCGGGCGGGCCTACCGACATCATCGCCCGCGTCGTCGGCCAGACTGTTGGCGAGCGCCTCGGCCAGCCCCTCGTCATCGACAATCGCGGCGGCGCTGGTGGCGTCACCGGCACGGATGCGGTCGCCAAGGCTGCGCCCGATGGCTACACCATCGCCCTGTCGAGCGCGGGCGCGCTGGCCATTTCGCCGAGCCTGCAGCGCATGCCCTACCAGACGCTGCATGACCTGAAGCCTGTCACCCTCGTCGCCAAGGTGCCGGAGCTGCTGGTTGTGCCCGCGAGTTCGCCGGCGAGAACCCTGTCCGAATTCCTCGCGATGGCGAAAGCCAAGCCCGGCGATCTCAACTATGGCTCGACCGGCCCTGGCGGCATGCCCCATCTGGCCTCCGAACTGCTGAAGGCGGCGGCGAAAATCGACATCGTGCATGTGCCCTATGCGGGCGCCGCGCCTGCAGTAAACGACCTGCTGCCCGGCCGCACCCAGATGATGTTTGCCGACATTCCCGTGCTGCTGCCCCATGTGCTGGGCGGCGGCCTGCGGGCACTGGCCGTGGGCAGCGCCCAGCGCGTCGCCCTGCTGCCGGATGTGCCCACCCTCGCCGAGCAGGGCCTGCCCGGTGTCGAGGCCGAGAACTGGTATGGCATCGTCGCGCCTGCGGCCATCCCCGCGCCGATCTTCGACAAGCTGCGCGCCGCCTTCGTCGCCGCCATCGCCGATCCGCAGGTGCAGAAGACACTGACCGCACAGGGGGCGATCCTCGTTGGCAATTCGCCGGAGGAATTCGCCGCCTATATCGACAAGGAAACGAAGAAATGGGCCGAGGTGGTGCGCATCTCTGGCGCCAAGCTCGAATAGGCGCTTCAGGCGCCACACCAAGCCAAAAAGACAAAAAACAAACTGACACGTGGAGGACAGATGATTGGACGGCTCGCCGCCATCACCATGGCCGTGGCCGCCTTCGGCGGCACGGCCAGCAGCCAGACATGGCCGGAACACAGCCTGCGTCTCGTCGTGCCCTTCCCGGCTGGCGGACCCACCGATCTGATCGCGCGCTCGCTTGCCCAGTCGCTGGGTGAAAGGCTCGGGCAGACCGTCATCGTCGAAAATCGTGGTGGCGCGGGCGGCGTGACCGGCACGGACATGGTCTCCAAGTCAGCGCCGGATGGCTACACCATGGCGCTCACCTCCGCGGGCGCGCTCGCCATTGCCCCCAGCCTGCAAAAGATGCCCTACGTGGCCCTGCGCGATCTCAAGCCCGTGACGCTGGTCGCCAAGGTGCCTGAGCTTCTTGTCGTGCCCAAGGGGTCGGGCATTATGAGCCTCGCCGACCTGATCGCGGCGGCGAAGGCCAAGCCCGGAGACTTCAATTTCGCGTCAACGGGCACGGGCAGCATGTCCCACCTGTCGAGCGAGATGCTGAAGGGCTACGCCAGGCTCGACATCGTGCATGTGCCCTATACGGGCGCAGCGCCCGCCCTCAACGACCTGCTGCCCGGCCGCGTGCAGATGTTCTTCGGCGACATGCAGATCCTGCTGCCACAGGTGAGCGCGGGCGTCCTGCAGCCGCTGGCCATTGGTCATGACGAGCGTGTGAAGCTCCTGCCGGATGTGCCCACCCTATCGGAATCAGGGTTCCCCGGCGCAGTCGCCGAGAACTGGTACGGCATCGTCGTGCCGGCAGCGACACCGCCCGCCGTCTTCGAGAAGCTGCGCGCCGCGCTGGTTGATTCGATCCACGATCCGGTCATGCAATCGCGCCTGTCGGCGGCTGGCGCCATCCTCGTTGGCGACACGCCGGAGGCCTTTGCGACCTATATTGAAGCAGAAACGAAAAAATGGGGCGAGATCGTCAGGATTTCAGGAGCCAAGGCGGACTAGGCGATCTTGACGCAGACGCCGGGAGGCTGTTTCCCTCACCCATGGCCATGACGACCATTCCAAACGCGGGACGCCTCTGGAGTCTCCCCAACATCCTGACCTACGCGCGCCTCGTCGCCGTACCGGTCGTCGCTGGCCTGTTGTTCTGGCCGGAGGAGGACTGGGCCCGGTGGACCGCGCTCGGCATCTTCACCGTTGCCGCCATCACGGATTTCTTCGACGGCTATCTCGCCCGCATCTGGTCGCAACAGTCGACGCTGGGGCGCATGCTCGACCCGATTGCCGACAAGCTGCTGGTGGCCGCCTGCCTGCTGATGCTGGTGGCCGACCGCCAGATCACCGGCTTTTCCATCTGGGCCGCCATCGTGATCCTGTGCCGCGAGATGCTGGTCTCCGGCATGCGCGAGTTCCTGGCGGAACTGCGGGTCGGCGTGCCGGTCTCCACCGTCGCCAAATGGAAGACGACCCTGCAGCTTCTGGCGCTGGGCTTCCTCATCGCAGGCCCGGCCGGCGACAAGGTGCTGCCGAACAACCAGAACATCGGCCTCGTCCTGCTCTGGGTGGCAGCGATCCTGACGCTCTACACCGGCTGGGACTACATGCGGGCCGGCATGAAATATGTCGAGGACTGAGCCATGAGCCTGAAGGCCGTCTATTTCGCCTGGGTGCGCGAGCGCATCGGCCGCACCGAGGAAGAGATCGCCCCGCCCGCCGAGGTGAAGACCGCCGGCGATCTCATCGCCTGGCTGACCGGCCGCGGCGAGGAATATGCCTATGCCTTCGAAAAGCCGACCGTCATCCGCGTCGCCCTCGACCGCACCCATGTGAAGCACGAGACCGCCATTGCGGGTGCCCGTGAAGTGGCCTTCTTCCCGCCCATGACCGGGGGCTGAGGTGGGTCGCCTCTCCATCCAGGCTGAAGACTTCGACGTCACTGCAGAGCTGCAGCGCATGTCGCAGCAGACCAAGGGCGCTGGGGCCATCGTGACCTTCACGGGCCTGTGCCGTGACGAGGGCGGTCGCCTCACGGCCCTCGAGCTCGAGCATTATCCTGGCATGGCCGAGGAGGAGATCGAACGAGTCATCGCCGAAGCCGAAAGCCGCTGGCCCCTGCTCGGCGTCACCGCCATCCATCGCTTCGGCAAGATCGCGCCCGGCGGCCAGATCGTGCTGGTCATCACGGCCTCAAGCCACCGGGCAGCCGCCTTCGCAGCGGCTGAATTCCTGATGGACTACCTCAAGACCCGCGCACCCTTCTGGAAGAAGGAACATCTGGTCGATGGCACCAGCGGCGAATGGGTCGAGGCCAAGGACGAAGATGACCGTGCTGCCGAGCGCTGGCAGGGCTGAGACCAACCCACGTTATTTCATGGTTAATTTTGCGCACGCGCCAGTAAATGTCAGCTGCGGTGCAGGGATATTTTTTTCCCTGCAATCACCCAAGCTTAGTCAAAATTAGCTAAAATTTTATTCAAATCCGCGTTTGATTTGATGTATTTCAAATTACAAACGTTTCAATAAAGTTTACATAGTTAATATTTCCTAAAAAAATAGAAAAATATAAATCTAACTGAATAAATCGCCGTACCTGAACTCAGAAAACAGAAACACATCGTGGTGCCAGCGCGCCTGTGCTTGCATGACCATGGAAGGATTCATGATATGACTGTGCTAACCCGCACGCTGCTCTGCGCAGCGGCAACGATGACGCTTGTCCCGGCTTTGGCTGCGCCCCTGGCCGAGCCGACGACCTTCTCTAGCTCCGGCGGAACCCTCGACCTGCTGATGGTCGCCCAGGAGACGGCCCTCACAGGCCTCACAGGTGCCACCCCCAAGGGCTGGGCCTATCAGGTCTGCAAGCGCCCCACCTCGGGCAATGCCTGCCCGAGCGGAACGGCGACCCCCTATGGCGGCGTGCGCCTCGCGCTCCAGCCCGGCGATACGCTGAAGATCCGGCTGGTCAACAACCTGCCACTCCCCGACCCCAACATGCCTCTCGACCGTACGGTCGATGATCCGCTGCTGAAGCTCAATCCGACGAACCTGCACACCCATGGTCTCGTCGTCGATGGCACGCCCAACACATCGGTCACGCTCCCGCCGGTCTATGGCGATTTCATCTTCACCTCGGTCTTCAATCCGGCCAACGGCGATCCGGCCAAGGTCGATCCGACGACCTATAACGCCCTGCATGCCCATGGTGACGTGGTGAGCGGCGGCGTTGCCGACTACCTCATCAAGATCCCAAGCAACCATCCGCAGGGCGCCTTCTGGTTCCATCCGCATATGCATGGCATTTCGGTGAATCAGATTTCTGCCGGCATGGCGGGCATCATCACGGTCGGGAGCCAGCAGAACTACACGTGCGGCGATGACAACTGCAATTCGCGCGTTCCCGACACGCTTGCGCGCCACATCATCCTGAAGGAGATGCAGGTCACCGCGCAGGGCCCGCAATATCAGACTGATCCTGCCTTCTGCCTGCCCACACCCGCGGCTGGCATCAAGCGCAATGGCTCCTGCGCCGCCGATCCGGCAACCTATCCTGCCGGCGGCAACTGGTTCTTCACTGCCAATGGCCAGCAATATCCTTCCATCCAGCAGGCATCGGCAGATGGCGAGATCTGGCGTCTGCAGAATGCCTCTGCCAATCTCACCTACGACCTGACACTTGTGAACAACGCCACGCAGGCCCCGATGGTCATGCAGCTGCTGTCGCTCGATGGCGTGACCGTCAAGATTCCGCCCAACACGGTCGCGGGAGATGTGGTCAAGCTCGGCGGCAATCGCTTCAAATATATTGCCTGCCCAACGACGGTGGCGGCCAATTCAGCCTCAAATCTGCGTTCGCTGCTGAACGGCATCGGAATCCTTGGCGCGGCCTATTCACAGCCGATCTGTGTTTCCGAGCTCTATATGATGCCGAGCTCCCGCGCTGAAGTGTGGGTCAGCTATCGTGATGCGTCGAACAATCTCGCGGCGGCACCTGCGGGAGCTTCGGCCACACTGCGCAACAACGCGTTTAATGCCGGCCCTTCAGGCGACACCTGGCCCCAGGTCGACATTGCAACGGTGCAGTTCGCGGCTGGCGGCACACGCAGCTTTGCGGCGAACTTTCTGCGCGTCTCCGGCTTTGCCTTTGACGACTACCAGTCGAACGGCATCTTCAAGGCCGCGCGCAATGATCTGCGCACCGCACCTCTTCCGGCCGGCTGCGCGGCCATACCGGCGGGCTATCGTCGTCGCGTCTATTTCGCCAACATGGGCACAGACATCGTCGGCAATGCGATCTTCGGGCTGGGCTACGAAGTGATCGACGCGAAGGGCGTCCCGGTGCCGGGCTCGCTCGTTCCGGTCCAGCGCTTCGATGCGGCCTCCGAGATCTGCCTGCCGCTTGGTACCGGCAATACGCCGGTCACCGAGACCTGGGAGATCATCAACCTCTCGGCAGAGCTGCACAATTTCCACATCCACCAGACGAAGTTCAAGGTTGTGTCGGGTTCGGCTCCCGTGGGCTCCGTCCTCGCTGCGTCCTCGCAGGTGGGTGCGGGCATTGAGGTCGACAATATCCCGCTGCCCTACGCAACGGTCAGCGCGACCTATCCGACTGGCGGTTCCTACCAGACGAATGGTGCCTGCACCGTGTCGGAGTTCAAGTCCGGCGCCTGCCAGGCCACGCCCATGGTCCTGAGCATCCCGTTCTCGCGGGTCGGCAAGTTCGTCTATCACTGCCACATCCTGGAACATGAGGACGGCGGCATGATGCAGGCGATCCGCGTCGTCACCGC
>CAISZN010000364.1 GCA_903889985.1 uncultured Hyphomicrobiales bacterium
CCCGGGGCGAATTGCGTTAGGCCGCCCCATCTCCCGGATTGAGCGGACCCCCAGATGAATATCTTTTCGCAATTCGAGGCACGTGTCGGCAATATCCTCGCCGCCATGAAGGCGGAGGGCCGTTTGCCCGCGTCACTGGACCTCGGACGCTTCGTGGTCGAGCCGCCGCGCGATGCCTCCCACGGCGATCTCGCGACCAATGCGGCCATGGTCTATGCGCGCGACGCCAAGGAGCATTTCTCCAATCCGCGCCAGCTCGCCACAGAGATCGCTTTTGCCCTCGCGAAGGACCCGGACGTGGACCAGGCTGAAGTCGCCGGTCCGGGGTTCATTAATATCCGCCTGAAGCCGAATGTGCTGCAGGACGTGCTGCGCGCCGCGCTGCGGCTGGGCGGTGAGTTTGGCCGTGGCTCTGCCGGGGCACGCACGCCCGTCAATGTGGAATATGTTTCCGCCAACCCGACGGGCCCCATGCATGTGGGCCATGGCCGTGGCGCAGTGTTCGGCGATGCGCTGGCCGTGCTGCTCGCCTTTTCAGGCCAGACCGTCTGCCAGGAATATTACATCAACGACGCCGGGGCACAGGTCGACGTGCTCGCCCGCTCCGCGTTCATGCGGTACCGCGAGGCGCTCGGCGAGGCCATCGGCGAGATTCCGGAAGGTCTTTATCCGGGCGATTATCTGAAGCCGGTCGGGGCGGCGCTTGCCGCCAAGTTTGGCAAGAGCCTCATCGGCAAGCCCGAGAGCGAATGGCTGGAGGACGTCCGCGTCACGGCCATCAATGCGATGATGGACATGATCCGCGAGGACCTTGCGGCCCTGAACATCCGCCACGAGGTCTTCTTCTCGGAGCGCTCGCTCACGCGCGGGGCCGAGGGTGATCTGGTTGGAAAGGCCATCGACGACCTGACGGCCAGGGGGATTGTATATGAGGGGCGCCTGCCGCCTCCCAAGGGGCAGCTTCCCGACGATTGGGAAGATCGTGAGCAGACCCTGTTCCGCTCCACGGATTTCGGCGACGATGTGGACCGGCCGCTGAAGAAGTCGGATGGCTCATATACTTATTTCGCCTCCGACATCGCCTACCACAAGTCCAAGATCGACCGTGGCTACCTCAGCATGATCGACGTCTGGGGCGCCGACCATGGCGGCTATGTGAAGCGCATGCAGGCGGCCGTGAAGGCTGTCTCGGACGGCAAGGCCTCCCTCGACGTCAAGCTCTGCCAGCTCGTGAAGCTGATGCGCAATGGCGAGCCGGTGAAGATGTCCAAGCGCTCGGGGGACTTTGTGACCCTGCGCGAGGTTGTGGACGAGGTTGGCGTCGACGCCGTCCGCTTCATGATGATCTTCCGCAAGAACGATGCGCCGCTCGACTTCGATCTCGCCAAGGTGATCGAGCAGTCGAAGGACAATCCGGTTTTCTATGTCCAGTACGCCCATGCGCGCGGCCGGTCCGTGCTGCGGCAGGCGGCGGGCGCCTTCCCGGGCCTCGAGACGACGGCGGCGGCACTGGATCAGGCCGACCTGTCGCTCCTGACCGACGAGGGCGAGATCGGCCTCATGAAGTTGATCGCCCAATACCCGCGCCAGATCGAGGCTGCGGCCGATGCGCATGAGCCCCATCGCATCGCTTTTTACCTGCATGATCTTGCCAGTGCTTTCCATTCGCACTGGAACAGGGGTAAAGATTCACCGCAATTACGGTTTGTTAATGAAGAACAGCGAAATTTGACGTGCGCCCGCCTCGCGTTGGTTGTCTCGTTAACTGCGGTGCTGGCGTCGGGGCTGGGTATTCTGGGTGTGAGTGCCCCTGAGGAAATGCGTTGAGCGCTGCGGCGCCCCATCCCGCATTCGAGAGAATCGGGCTAAAGTCTTCGCAGCAACTCTCTCTCGCCCTGGCGGGACGTTGATCTCAGGTCAGCCTTCACCCAAGTGAGGTGTATGATGAGCGAACCTGCCGCCAAACGTCCTTCGATCGACTTCGACGAATTCGAGCGTCGCCTCCGTATGCCCGAACCTGCGGCTCCGGCTGCCGGCGCCCATGATCCGCTGGCTGAGCTCGCTCGCCTCGTGGACGGCGGCCGGGATCCCTATGGTGATGTCTTTGGTCGCCCGGCACCCCGCGCCAATCTGCCGGGCCTGCGGGCGCTTAACCAGGTCGAGCCTCCGCCGCTGGAGATGCCCTCTGCCGCCCCTTTGGTTGTCGAGCCTCCTCCAGCCCCTGTGGCTGAAGCGCCTGCTGTCGCAGTTCCGGGCGCCGAGCACTGGGAAATGCGTCAGCCAGAGTGGCCGCCGACTTTCCAGCAGCAGGCACAGCCCGCGCCTGCAGCCATTCAGGCCCCGCAGCCCGAAGCTGATGAAGGTGAACCCGAGTTCGATTTCGCCGAACCGGTTGCTCCCAAGCGCTCCCGCATGGGGCTTTATCTCGTGGCCGCCTCCGTCGCCGTCGTTGGTCTCGGCGTTGGCGCGACCGTTCTGACCCGCAAGGGCGCAACCACGGCAGGCGATGCGCCGATCATCCAGGCTGCGGCCGGTCCGATGAAGGTTCAGCCGGAAGCCGTTGCCAAGACCGATGAGCCGATGCGGACCGCCTCCGTCCTCGACAAGACGACGGACAAGATCGGCCAGAGCAAGGTCGTCACCCGCGACGAACAGCCCATCGATCTTTCGGCAGCCAAGCCCGTGCGTCCGGCCACCGCTCCCGCTGCGGCTGCGACAGCGTCTTCCAGCCTGTTTCCCGAGCCCCGCAAGGTGCGCACCATTCCGGTTCGTCCGGACGGATCGTTGGCATCAGAGCCCCAGCTGAATCAGGAAGCCAAGGCGCCTGCGTCCGCCGCTGCGCCGGCCCCTACGCCGCGTCCCAACAACATGGCCAACGTGACGACGCCTTCGCTCCCGCAGGTCAAGCTGCCCGGCGCAACGGCCCAGAATACGACGGCTTCCACGGCGAATGCCCAGGCTGCGCCCAAGACGACGACCCGTGTCACGCCTCCGGTCACGGATGCCGCGCCGACTGCGTCGACCCGTCCTGCGTCGCCTGCTCCGGCCAAGCCCGCTCCTGCCAAGCCGGCAGCCAATCTCGCCAGCCTCGATCCGGCTCCCGCCGCGCCGAAGGCTTCGGGTGGGGCTGCGGTCCAGCTTGCAGCCGCAGGCAGCGAAGCTGAGGCGCGTGACAAGATCGGCAAGTTTGCCAGCCAGTATTCGGGGGCCCTCGGTGGTCGCCGGCCAACGGTTGTGCAGGCTGATGTCAATGGCAAGGCCGTCTGGCGTATCCGGGTCACCGGCCTTAGCCGTGAGGATGCCGTGGCCATGTGCACCAAGATCAAGGGAAGCGGCGGCACCTGCTTCGTCCCGTGAGCTAGCCCTCCGGCCTGAGTTTCAGAGTGGCGCGGGGCAGGGCTCCGCGCCTTTTTCGTCGGGAGAGGCCAATGGCCCGTGACGTCAAGGCATTCATTTGCGGCTGCAAGGGGCTTGAGCTCGACGCTGACGAGCGCGCTTTCCTCGCTTTGCACAATCCGTGGGGCTTGATCCTCTTCAAGCGCAACATTGGCGATCGGGCACAAGTGGCTGCGCTGGTTGCAACTTTCCGGGAGATCGTGGGGCGGCAGGATGCGCCGGTCCTGATTGATCAGGAGGGCGGCCGCGTCCAGCGGATGGGGCCGCCCCATTGGCCGAAATATCCGCCAGCAGCGCGCTTCAATGAGCTGGCTGCCGGGCGTCCGCAGGATGGGATCGCGCTGGCTGGCCTTGCCGCCCGCCTGATGGCCCATGACCTCGCTGAGGTCGGGATCAACGTCGACTGCCTGCCGGTGCTGGACGTGCCCTCGCCTCAGGGGCATCAGGTCATCGGTGACCGGGCCTATGCCCGCGATCCGGAGCTTGTGGCAGCCTATGGGCGGGCGGTCGCAGAGGCCATGATGGCGGGAGGTGTCCTTCCGGTCATCAAGCACATCCCCGGCCACGGCCGTGCGCTGGCCGACAGCCACCTCGAATTGCCGCGTGTCTCGGCCTCCCGGGTGGAGCTTCAGGCTGCGGATTTTGTTCCTTTTCAACACCTGCGTGACATGCCGCTGGCGATGACCGCCCATGTTGTCTACGAGGCGATCGACCCGGACCGTCCGGGAACCACCTCTCCAGTCATCATCGGACGGATCATCCGGGGCGAGATCGGCTTCGATGGCCTGCTGATGACTGATGATTTATCAATGAAAGCGCTATCCGGGAGCTTCGCCGACCGGACCAGGGCAGCCTTCGCAGCCGGCGTCGACGTGGGGCTGCATTGTAACGGCGACCTTGCAGAAGCATCGCAGGTTGCCGCAGCAACACCATATCTAGTAGGTCGCTCCGCAGAGCGCGCTACGGCGGCACTGGCCCGGCTTTCTGTCCGCGGGCAGGATTTTGATCTTGTGGACGCCCGCCAGAGGGTCGAATCACTGCTTGCGGGGATGGGGTAGAGCCGCCACTCTCACAGCTGGCCGGGGGTTCCTGGCGCGTGTGGAGAGTGATTCGTGGCTGTTGAACTGCCGTTCGAGACGGAGATCGACAAGGCGGATGCCGAACCGTCCTTCCTCGTGGAGGTGGACGGCTTCGAGGGCCCGCTTGACCTGTTGCTCGAACTCGCCCGCCGCCAGAAGGTCGACCTCCACAAGATCTCCATCCTCGCCCTGGCCGAGCAGTACCTTCTCTTCGTCGAGGAGGCCCGCCGGGTCCGCCTGGAACTCGCCGCCGACTATCTCGTCATGGCGGCCTGGCTCGCCTATCTGAAATCCCGCCTGATGCTGCCCGAGCCCCCGAAGGGTGAGGAACCGGCTGCGGCCGATCTTGCCGCGGCGCTTGCCGCGCGCCTGCGCCGGCTGGAAGCCATCCGCAATGTCGCCGAGCAGCTCATCAACCGGCCGCGACTGGGCCGTGACATGCTGCTTCATGGGGCTCCGGAAGGTATCACGGTCCAGAAGCACGCCCATTTCAAGGATACGATCTACGATCTCCTGTCGGCCTATGCGCGCCAGCGGCAGACCATGGCGCTGTCGAGGGTCACTCTCAAGACCCGCCATGTCTGGTCCATTCCCGAGGCCCGGGCCGCGCTGGAGCGGCTGGCCGGTGTCGCCCTCGAATGGACGATCATGGATGACTTCCTGCTCGAATATTGCGTGACACCGGAGCAGCGCAAGACCATCCGCGCTTCGGCCTTTTCCGCATCCCTCGAACTGGTCCGCGAAGGCGTTCTCGACCTTCGGCAGGACCGTGCCTTCGCCCCGATCTGGGTGAGGCGCAAGGTTGAAACCGCTGCCCCGCAGCCCGACGACGAGTCGGGCGAGCAGGCGGCCTGAGTAGCTGACAGGAGTACACGTGGCTGAGATCGCCCGCCTTTACCCCGAACGCATGGATGAGGTCGACGAGGTGCGTTCCGAGGCCATGACCGAGGCGATGCGCATTGCCGAAGCGCTGATCTTCGCGGCCAGCGAGCCGGTCGATGAGGCCGACATCGCCAAGCGCGCGCCAGAGGGCGTCGATATGCGCGAGGCTCTGGAAGCCCTGCGCTCCTTCTACAGCACGCGGGGCATCAATCTCGTTCGCGTCAACAAGCGCTGGACCTTCCGCACGGCGTCAGATCTGGGCTGGCTGCTGTCACGCGAGCAGACCGAGCAGCGAAAGCTGTCGCGCGCGGCCATCGAGACGCTGGCCATCGTCGCCTATCACCAGCCGGTCACCCGCGCGGAGATCGAGGACATTCGCGGCGTTGCCATTTCCAAGGGCACGCTCGATGTTTTGATGGAGACCAGCTGGGTTCGCCTGCGCGGTCGTCGCAAGGCGCCGGGCCGCCCTGTGACCTATGGGACGACAGATGCCTTCCTTCTCCACTTCGGGCTTGAGACCATCAGCGACTTGCCTGGGCTCGAAGAGCTGAAGTCAGCGGGGTTGTTCGACGGGCGGCTGCCTCCGGGCTTTGGGGTGCCGCAGCCACGCGACGACAGCGCCCTTCAGGACGACGAGGATCCGTTGGAGGACAATGTCTCTCCGTCCGACCTTTTCGCGGAGGAGCAGGCCGCTGCCGAGCAGCAGGGCGAAACCGCCGGGGCCGAGAGCGCCGAGCTCGAAGGTGCCGCTGCCGATGAGGCGGAGGTGGTGGCTGATCTGGCTGAGCGCGATGCGGAATTCGAGGCTGCCGCGCCCGACGAAATCGTTGCGGTCGAGGTCCTGACGCTAGACGTGGACGTCGCCGAGGCGGAAGAGTCTGAACCGGTAAGCCAGGATCCGGTTGACGTCCGCGGGCGCTTGCGTCCGCCGCCGGCCTCGAATGATGAATCTCACTGAGGTCTTGCCGTAATTCCATCAAGATGGTGGCGCGACAGTGCCTCCTCTTTCACCTCAGCTCGACTTTGCGCGGCTGGGGTGCCACCCGATCCTTGTTTTTGATGCGCGGGGCGCTTAGGTTCGGAGCCGAATTCGTTGGCGCCGGGTCAAGTAAGGGCCACGGGAGGTTTTACACATGGGTAGTTTCTCGCTCTGGCACTGGATCGTCGTCGGCGCCATCGTCCTCCTGCTGTTCGGAGGCAAGGGCAAGATTTCCGACCTGATGGGTGATTTCGCCAAGGGCATCAAGTCCTTCAAGAAGGGCCTGTCCGACGAGGACGAGGCTGCAAAGCCCTCCGCCACCGAGGCATCCTCCAAGACCCTCGATCACGCCCCAGGTGCCACGGTCGACAAGGCCGAGGAAACGCGGAAGGCCGGCTGAGGCCTGACGGCCCGGCACGGACTGAATTGCGATGTTCGATATTGACGGCGGCAAACTACTGATCATCGGCATCGTCGCGCTTGTCGTGATCGGTCCGAAGGAACTGCCCGGCGTGCTGCGGCAGCTGGGTCAGGCCGTGGCGAAAATGCGCCGCATGGCCTCCGAGTTCCAGGGCCAGTTCATGGATGCCATGCGCGAATCCGAATTGGAGGACATTCGCAAGGATGTCTCCAGGATGACCGCGGTCGACCTGAAGGGTCTCGACCCGCTTGATCCCCTGCGCAAGGACATGGAAGCCCTCAAGGCCGATGTCGATTCCGCCCTCGATCCGAAAGTGCTGGAAAGCGCGCCGGCTTCCAGTGAGATGAACGGCCTTCAGGGCCCCCCCGTGGAAAGCGCGTCCAGCGTGGCTTCAGAGGACATTGCTGCCATGGCTTCACCGCCTGAAGCTGCGCTCGGCGGACCGCAGCCCATGCCGGCGCCGATCCACACGCCTGAGCCGGCTCCTTCGCCCACGCCCGCAGCCGGCGGACACGCATGACCGACTCTGATATCGAAGCTTCCAAGGCCCCCCTGATGGATCATTTGATCGAGCTGCGTTCGCGGCTCATCAAGGCCATCATGGGCTTTCTCGTGGCCTTTTTCGTCTGCTTCTATTTCTCTCGCGATATCTACAATATCCTCGTCGGCCCCTTCGTGGTTGTCGTGGGGGCTGAGAAGGCGACGCTGATTGCGACGCACTTCCTCGAGCAGTTCTTCACCAATCTGAAGCTGTCCATGTTTGGAGCTGCCTTCCTGGCCTTCCCGATCATTGCGACGCAGATCTATATGTTCGTCGCGCCGGGCCTCTATCGCCATGAGAAGCGGGCGTTCCTGCCCTATCTTGTCGCAACGCCCATTTTCTTCGTGCTGGGCTCGATCCTTGTCTATTTCGGCGTCATGCCGATGGTGATCCGCTTCTCGGTCAGCATGCAGCAGGTTGGCGTAGCCGGGCAGCCGACCATCGAACTTCTTCCCAAGGTGAGCGAATATCTGTCGCTCATCATGACGCTGATCTTCGCCTTCGGCATCGCGTTCCAGCTGCCGGTGATCCTGACCCTGCTGGGGCATATCGGCATCATCGACAGCGACTTTCTCAAGAAGAAGCGCCGTTACGCGGTTGTCATCATCACGATCGTCGCCGCGGTCCTGACGCCGCCCGACGTGATCAGCATGCTGGCGCTCGTGTTGCCCATGCTGCTGCTCTATGAGGGCGCGGTCATTGCCGTGAAGATCATCGAGAAGAAGGCCAAGCTGGCGACGCCCTCGACCTGAGCGCCTCAGGTCAGATCCGGCTCTATTTCGTCCAGCAGTTGCAGACATGAGGATGCCCGCAGAAGCCCTTCGGCGAAGGGTGGAAGGCAGCTCTTGAGGCGTCTTCGAACGGCACCACCCTCAAGACCAACATGGGTTGCATGGACGATCGGCTGATGTGCCCGCATCGCATTCCCAAGTGCGGACGGATGCAGGAAGCCGAGGTTGTTGCGATGGAAGCCGCAGCCAAGGAAGACAATGGCCCGAGCCTCGCCCAGCCTCCTGTGCCAGAGGTGCTGCTGCTCAGCTGGCAGAGATGGGTGGTTGGACTGCAATTTTCCCATCACCTCCTGATGGTCCACCTTATCGCTCCCGAAGGGCAGATCGCCGCCTTGCCAGGGCAGGGGGCCGAGACTGCCACGCGGATGCAGGAAGGTTGCGCGTCGCAGCAGGTCTTCCGCCTGATTGCCATGCAGGCCAAGCGCGATGCGAAAGATGTTGAGCAGGGCATGTTCGAGGCAGCGGTCGTAGTTCAGGATCAGGAAGGTGCAGCTTTCGAAAATGCGCACCCGATCAGCATCGCTCGAGCTGACAAGGATCTGGAATAGCCGATGGTACCAGAGGTGCCGCATGGCCTCGATCGGGAAGCCCTCCTCGCTGGCGCTCCAGATCTTTGAACGCCGTTCGGCTGTCAGCAGGTACTTGATGATGAAAAACTGGCCGAGCCTCTCCAGCATGGGAAGGTCGGACCGGTTGGCGAGGTAATCGTCCACATGGTCCCAGGGCAGGGTGGAATCGACAATCTGATGGCGCAGCTTTTTCAGCGCCATGATTTCATTCTGGCTGACGTCCAGCGCCCTGCAGACCTCCCGCATCTGGCGCCCGTCATCGAGGAGATCCATCAGGAAACCCTCGAGGCTGCGCATCAGGGTCTTGCCGGTCGGCAGGCCGATGTCCACGCCAGCGCCAGCCCCGACGACAAAAATCGTTGGTTGAACAAGCATAGTGAAACCAATCAAAAAACAACTTCAAGAAAGGCGACAGGGTGGGTCGCAGGGGCATTGGCTGTCAACTGTCCACTTGCCGCAGCGTAAGACCCCATCGCTCAGTCAGGGGCTGAGGAACCCGAGCGCAGCTTCGCCGGTTGAGTTCATGGGGCCCGGTCTGGTATTGGCGGGCCTCGCCTGCACGGTGTCCGGCGACCGAGTCGCGCATTTTCTCGGACCCCGGCCACCCGCAGCCTGACGCCAGCCGGTTCGGACACGCACATGCACGACATCAAATGGATCCGCGACAATGCCGAGGCCCTGAAGGCCGCCCTGCGCGCCCGCAACTGGGACGGCATGGAGGTCGAGGACACGGTCGCTGAGCTTTTCAACCTCGACGACCGGCGCCGCGAAATCATCGCCCTGACCCAGAAAGGGCAGGAGGAGCGCAACCGGCTGTCGAAGGAAATCGGCCAGGCCATGGCCAAGAAGGACACGGCATTGGCCGAGGCCCTCAAGGCCCGGGTGGCCCAGCTCAAGGATGACATGGAAGGCGCTGCATCCGCCGAGAAGGGCGCCATTCTTGCCCTCGACAAGGCGCTCGCTGAACTTCCCAATATTCCGCTGGTCGAAGTGCCGCTGGGCAAGGATGAGCACGACAATGTCGAGCAGCGCATCGTGGGCACCAAGCCCGGCTTCCCGGAAGGCTTCACGCCCAAGGAGCACTTCGAGATTGGCGAGGCCCTTGGATTGATGGACTTCGAGGCGGCGACCCGCATGTCGGGGGCGCGTTTCGTGGTGCTGAAGGGCCAGCTGGCCCGTCTTGAGCGTGCGCTCGGCCAGTTCATGCTCGACCTGCACACCGGTGAGCATGGCTATGAGGAAGTGAACCCGCCGCTGCTGGTGCGCGACGATGCCATGTTCGGCACGGCCCAGCTGCCGAAGTTCAAGGACGACCAGTTCTCGGTTTTCCAGGGTCTCGACCATGTGGAGACCCCGCAGGCAGGCGAGGCGCCCGAGCATCGCTGGCTCATCCCCACCGCCGAAGTGCCGCTCACCAATCTGGTGCGCGAGCAGATCCTTGAGGAAAAGCAGCTGCCCATCCGCGTCACAGCCATGACGCCATGCTTCCGCGCGGAAGCCGGCGCTGCCGGCCGCGATACGCGCGGCATGATCCGCCAGCACCAGTTCCCGAAGGTGGAGCTGGTCTCCATCGTCCATCCGGACAAGGCGCTTGAGGAGCACGAGCGCATGACCGCCTGCGCGGAGGAGGTGCTGAAGCGCCTTGGGCTCTGCTACCGGGTCGTGACCCTGTGCACCGGCGACATGGGCTTTGGCTCGCAGAAGACCTATGACATCGAGGTCTGGTTGCCGGGGCAGGATCGTTTCCGCGAAATCTCGTCCTGCTCAGTCTGCGGGGATTTCCAGGCCCGGCGCATGAATGCCCGCTTCCGCCCGGCCGAAGGCAAGAACACGCGGTTTGTGACCACGCTCAACGGTTCGGGCGTCGCGGTGGGCCGAGCCCTCATTGCCGTTCTCGAGAATTACCAGAACGCGGATGGCAGCGTCACTGTGCCGTCGGCCCTGCTGCCCTATATGGGGGGCTTGGAGCGAATCGAAGCGCGGAAATAGACTGGCATTCAGGCGGTCCTGTCCGGGGTCGCGTGAGCCACAGTCGCTCTTCGAAAAGCGGCACAACAAGGCGGGCCCATGCGAATTCTGATCACCAATGATGACGGCATCAACGGCCACGGGCTGAAGGTGCTCGAGGAGATCGCGCTCGAGCTCTCCGATGACGTGACCGTCGTCGCTCCGGAACTCGACCAGTCCGGCGTCGCCCATTCCCTGTCGCTCAACGATCCGCTGCGCCTGCGCAAGATTTCGCCGCGCCATTTCGCCGTGAGGGGCACGCCCACTGATTGCGTCATCATGGGCGTCCACCAGATCCTGAAGGATCTCAAGCCGGATCTTGTGCTCTCTGGCATCAATCACGGTCACAATCTGGCGGAGGATGTCATTTATTCCGGCACGGTCGCGGGGGCGACCGAGGGCACGATTTTGGGCATTCCCTCCATTGCCCTGTCGCAGGGCTATCCGCCCGGCAATCGGGATGGGGTTCCGTGGGATTGCGCGCGCACCCATGGCGTGCGCGTCATTCGGCAGATTCTCGATGCAGGCATCCCGGCCGATACGGTCGTCAATGTGAATTTCCCGGCGAAGCCTGCCGCTGAGGTGACGGGCGTCGCCGTCTGCGTTCAGGGCCGTCGCGACTTCGGTCTCGCCCATCTCGACGAACGCTTCGATGGGCGCGGAAATCCCTATTACTGGATCCGCTATGGGCGCTCACGCTCCGATCCGCCCCATGGTTCGGATCTGGAGGCCGTGCGCAACGGCAAGATTTCGGTGACCCCGCTGCGGCTCGATCTCACGGATGAGCCGACCCTGACACGCTATGCGCAGGTGATCCGCTGACATGGGGCGCGGGGTCAAAGACCAGCTGACACTGCCCATTGAAGGACTGGTGCCGTCCGAGTCCTCCGCCGCTGAAGTGACCATGGCCTTCATCCTGCGGATGCGGGCACGACGGATCTCAGATGTCGCGGTTCTGCGTGCGCTCGAGACGGTTCCCCGCGAGAAATTCGTCCCCCATCGCTATGTGGATGTGGCCTGGCGAGATGTGGCCCTGCCCATCGGTTGCGGCCAGACCATGCCGGAACCCTGGCTGGTCGCGCGGATGATGGAGGCCCTGGCGGTCGGCAAGAAGCATCGGGTGCTCGAGATCGGCACCGGGTCGGGCTATGCGACAGCGATTCTGGCCAAGCTTGCCGCCGATGTCGTCTCTGTCGAGCGCTTCCGGTCTCTGGCCATCGAATCAGCCGGCCGGCTCATGCGGCTCGGTATTTCAAATGCCCATGTCATTCATGGCGACGGCCTGGCACCGCTCGACAATCTGGGGCTTTTTGACCGGATTCTCATCCATACCCGCCTTGATTGTGTGCCTGAACATCTCTTCGCCCTGCTGGCAGCGGGGGGATGCATCGTCTATCCGCAGGCCCGCGACAAGGGAAAGTCGGTCCTGACCCGTGTTGCCCATTCCGACAGCAAGGGCTTTCAGCAGTCCGACGTCTGCGAATGCCGGTCGAGTCCGGCCATTGCGGGCCTCTCGGCGGTGCTGTGAAGATAAATCCACGGGTAACAGGGCTTAACGCGGCACGCTTTTGATGCAGGTCAGCTGTCAATCTGTTCATCATAAACCGGCCCTTAACCTGAATGGGCTTTAATGATCACCACTCGAATATGTTCAGCGGGTTGCGTGATGCGTCTTTTTCCAGGACTTCAGGTTTCCCAGTCGGCGTTCCGACTTGCTACGGCCAGCGTGGCCGTCTTGCTCCTCGCCGGTTGTTCCTCGGACTCGACCCGCCTGGCCAGTGTCGGGATTGGCGGTGCTCCCACCGCCGATCTGACCCCAACGGCCTCAATCCCAAGCGGAGGTCCTGCACAGCAGGAGCGTTTCAATGGGGTGCAGACGGGTTCCGTTCAGTCCCAGCCGCTGGCGCCGATCTCCTCGCGTCCCCTGCCTGCCGCCAATCCGAGCTTCTCGGCGCCTGCCGCCAGGAGCCCCCAGCTCCTGCAGCGCTCGGCTTCGCTCGCCCCCGTGACAACGGCCTCGACCGTTCGTGCGGCCGCTGGCTGGACTGCTGATGGTGGCACGCCCATCACAGTAGCCCAGGGCGAAACAGCCTCGGCCATTGCTGGTCGCTATGGCATCCCCTCTGATGCTCTGCTTCGGGCCAATGGCCTGACGTCGGCGGCACAGGTGCAGCCTGGCTCGCGCCTTGTGATCCCGGTCTATAACGCCGCCAACGCTGCCACTCAGCCTGTTCAGGCCGTCAGGGCAGCCGCAGCTCCTGTCGTGGCACCCGCCCGGGCCATTGCTCCTGCGGCCGTCGCCAAGGCGGCGCCGATTGCTGCTGCGCCTGCCAAGACCCATGAGCGTCTGCAGATGGTGCAGGGCGCGGTGCCGGCTGCTGATGTCGCCAAGGCTCGCCCCGCAGCCATGCCGATGTCAGAGGTCAAGCCTACGAAGCCCGCAGCGATTGAGCTCAAGGCGACAAAGCCCGCGGCCACTGAAGTGAAGCCCCTGAAGCAGGTCGATGCCAAGGCGGCAGCGGATGCTGCTGCTGCCAAGCAGGCTGAGCTCGATGCCAAGAAGGCGGCTGCCGACCAGAAGAAGCTTGCTGCCGATGCCAAGAAGCAGGCAGCCGATGCGAAGAAGGCCGCTGCTCTCGACGCCAGGAAGCCGGTTGATCGCGACACGGTAACGGCCAGCGTTCCGCCGGCTGCTGCGGTTGCGCCAGCTGCGGCTGCCGCACCGGCCGAAGACAAGCCGGAGTTCCGTTGGCCCGCGTCTGGCCGTGTCATCCAGAACTTCAAGGCTGGTAGCAACGATGGCATCAACATCTCCGTGCCGGAGGGCACTTCGGTCAAGGCTGCCGAGACGGGCGTGGTTGCCTATGCGGGCAACGAGCTGAAGGGCTATGGCAACCTCGTGCTGATCCGCCATCCCAATGGGTTCGTGTCGGCCTATGCCAACAATGGTGAGATCAACGTGAAGCGCGGCGACCAGGTGCGTCGCGGCCAGGTGATCGCCAAGTCCGGTCAGTCGGGCAATGTGAATGCGCCGCAGCTTCACTTCGAGCTGCGCAAGGGGTCCAACCCGGTCGATCCGACGCAGTATCTGCCCGGTGCCCCGACCGCCAGCAACTGATTGAAGAACCGGCCTCCGGTTCCGCGAGACAAGCCCACCGGATGCCCTTATCGGCGGCAGGTCCAATGAAAGGCCTGCCGCCGATTCTTATTTAATCGAGCCTGATGCCCGCGATTTCGGCGATGCGGCCAATGGTATCTGACTGCTCGCGCATCACATCGACGAGCTGAGGGCCGCATACCCCAGTCGGCAGATATTGATGCACGGCGAGCTTCTTCTGCAGCTCGGGTGATTTCAACGCCGTCATGAAGAGATCGCGAACGCGCTCGACATCCGCCGCCGGGGTCTTTGCGGGAACCGCGACGCCATGCCAGGAGGCGATGTCGAAATCAAAGCCTTCCTCGCGAGCGGTCGGGATGTTGGGCGCAGACGGAATGCGCTTGCTCATGGTGGTGGCGAGCGGGCGCAATTCGCCACCCTCGATCTGGCCATGCACTTCCGAATAGTTGCCGGCAACAGCGGTGACCTGTCCGCCCAGCACCGCATTCACCGCAGGTGCGCCGCCATTGTAGGGCACATAGGTCATGTCGATCTGTGCGCTACGCTTGAACATTTCAGCGACGAGATGCTGGGTCGAGGCAGGACCATTGCTCGAAATGGTCAGGCTGCCTGGCTTTTCCTTGGCAGCGGCAACCAGCTCCTTCAGCGTCTTGAAGGGCGAGGTCTTGTTGACTGCAATGACCTGTGGCGATTCCGCAAGATTGCAGACTGCAATGAGATCCGTGAGGGGATTGATCGAGGTCTTCTTCAGGCGTGGCGTGATCAGGGTCGAATTGGAAGAGATGAGGACCGTCAGCCCATCGGGCTTGGAGCGGGCGACATATTCCGTACCGATCATCGAACTGGCACCGGGGCGATCTTCAACGATGACTGTCTGTCCGGACTTGCCTATCTCCTCGCCAACAAGGCGGGCGAAAATGTCGATGCCGCCACCTGCAGCGAAGGGAACGACAACCGTCAGCCGGTTGGCCTGCGCAAAACCAGCTGTCGTCGAGACAGCCAGCAGGCCCGCAGCGATCATTGCGTGGCGAAGGATCTTGCTCATTCTTCCTGTTTCCTGCTCGTGTGTTTATGAGCCCCAGCTCTTGGTGCTGGTTTCGAGTGGCTTGTTGTACATGCGCATGGTCGAGCCGCTCACGGCCTTTGGCTCTTCGCCGAAACGTGGCTGCACGGAGCGGTAGCGCGGCGGATATTTGAGCTCTTGCCTGAAATGTGCGGCGGCCATCCAGGCCCAATGCGGGTTGGCAAGCAGTCGACGTCCAATCGCGATGAGATCGGCCTGTCCGGCCTGCAGCACGTCTTCGGCCTGCTGGGGCTCCCAGATCTGGCCGACAGCCATCGTCGAGATGCTGGTCTCCTGTCGTATGGCCTGCGCAAAGGGCACCTGATAGCCGGGGCCGGCCACGACCTGCTGTTCCTTGATGATGCCGCCGCTTGAAGCGCAGATGTAGTCACAGCCGCGGGCCTTCAGTTCCGCTGCGAGTGCGCATGAGTCTTCGATGGACCAGCCACCCGGCACCCAATCGATGGCCGAAATGCGGGCTCCAATAGGGCGGTCCTGTGGAAAGGCTGCTCGGCAGGCATCGAAGATCTCCAGTGCAAACCGCATGCGGTTCTCGCGTGAACCGCCATAGGCATCCGTCCGCTGGTTGACGAAGGGCGACAGGAATTCACTGGCGAGATAGCCATGGGCGAAATGCAGCTCGATCAGGTCGACACCGATCTGCGCTGCCCTTCGTGTGGCCTGTGCGAAGGAGGCCTTCACGTCCTCGATGTCGTCGCGGGTCATGGCGTGAGGTGGAGGGTAGGACTCGTCCAGATAATTCGAGGGTGCGAGCGGCGTCCAACCGCCTTTCTCCGGGGGCAGGGGGAGCCTGTTTTCAAAGGCTGCCGGCACAGAGGACTTGCGGCCTGCATGGGAGAGCTGCACGCCAAACTTTGCGCTGCCGAATTCGCGCGTGAATTTCACAACGCGCGCCAGCGCCTCCTGGTTTTCATCGGAATAGAGCCCAAGGCACCACGGCGAGATGCGCCCGCGCGGCTCGACACCCGTGGCCTCGGTGATGACGAGACCGATATTGGCGCATGCGTACTGGCCAAGATGCATGATGTGCCAGTCGCTCGCGTTGCCATCGCGAGCCGCATACTGGCACATGGGCGAGAGCACGATGCGATTATCGAGCGTGAGCCCTCGCAGGTTGTAGGGCTCGAAAAGACGCGGCGACATGGATCCTCCCTGCTGTTGGCGGCAGTTTAGGAGGTTGGCGGGCCCGAGAGAAGCGTGAGTTCAGATCGCCCGGTACTGCGGGGCCATTCAGGTCTTTGCGTGCGGGGCTATTTTCCTATTCGGCACGAAACTTCATGCGTCAGGGGATCGCTGGCAGGGGATGCCGCGCCCGACATATTCGGGGCGCTGCTTCTCCACTTTCAAGATGAATGGGTTGCGGCTTCCTTGCGGATATGGCCGTCGAGGCCAATGTGCAGCTCTGCATCATGTCCAAGCTTGTTGCGCACCTGGACCTCGAAATGCTTGGGCTTTCGATGGATCTTGCCTGTCACCGTGTATCCAGCCGCCACTGCTGCGTCAGACGCAATTTTCGGATCCACGTGATCCTTGTCGTCATGAGGACGTGGGTGGTCGGTCACGACAGTCTTGCCGCCCTCCATCGAGATCGCGGTGACCTTGATTTCAGATGGCTTCTGTTCACCTTCTATCGTGACAGTCCCGCCCATTTTAAGATGAAATTTCTCGGCACCCTTTGGTCCAATATCCGCCAGGACGTGGCCCTTGGTGGTATCGAGTACAAAGCGGTGCGCAAAAATGTCGACGACCGTCCCGGCAATCTTGACCTGTTCGTGATGAGGCATGGATTGATCCTTTCTCCCATTCACGCACCGGATGAGCGTTGATGGAAGGCGATTTGAAGTTTCGCGAAATGATTGGCGCACATGGTCCCAGATGGCAGCCGTGCGCGCCTAGGGATGCCTATCGATCGTCGCGCGACTGGCGACGTTGGCGCATCCGGTGATGCGGCTTTCTGACTTCTTGCTCATGCCGATGATGACGGCTTCGCCTGTGATCCTGCCTTGGCGGTTCAGGGCGGAACTCTTCAGGCCGCCTTTGAGGCCGGTCGTCCCGTCTTTCGTCAACCTTTCCGGACTTTGCGTGAATATCGCTGCCGTTGTCGTGCTGCGGTTCGCGCCTTTCAGCATCCTTGTCCAGCTTCGGAGCGCTCTCTTTCCTGTCTTCGCTCGATCCGTTGCGCCTCTCGGGACTTTCCTGGGCCAGGGCCGTCAGACCGGCGGTTGCTCCAAATGTGAAGATCGCGGCTGCGACCGTGAAGATACCGCGACGCGTCAGATCAGGACTGGTTTTGTTCGGGTCTTGTGAATTGCGGTCTGCCATGTGCCATTGCCTTGTCAAATGGCATGCCGACTGCGTGCCTTCGTCCAGACTGAAGGAGGTGCCGACCGACAAACAGTCTCGGAAAGTACTCATCGAATCGACTTCTCATTTGCCACACGGATCCCACAGGCTAAAAGGCGCCCATGTCAGCTCGCCGCCTTGATCGTCTCGGTATCGCCGTTGCCCTCATCACCTGTGGGGGTCTGGGGATTCAGCAGGTTGCGGTGAAGCTGGGTCTGGCCGACTTCTCCGGCCTCACGCAGGCGGCGCTGCGCTCGGCTGGCGCGATCCTGCCAATTGGTATCTGGCTGTGGGTAAGTGATCGCAAGGCTTTCAGCCGTGACGGCACATTCTGGCCGGGAATGGCCGCAGGCCTGTTTTTCGGCGCGCAATTCATTGCTCTCTATCTCGCGCTCGAATTGACCACGTCGAGCCGCGCGGCAACCTTCCTCTATACGCATCCCTTCTGGACGGCGCTGGGCCTGGTGATCGTGCTGCCGCAGGAGCGGCTGCGCCCTCTGCAATGGATTGGCATGGGCCTGTCTTTCATTGGCGTGGCCATTGCCTTGGGCGTGTCGCCTGCGTCATCGGCTCAGATGTTCAAGGGGGATCTGCTGGCCCTTGCCGCGGGGTTGATGTGGGCGCTTGCGACCTTGGTCATCAAAGCGACGCGCCTGCGGTCAGTCGCCTCATCGAAGGTGTTGCTCTATCAGCTCCTGGTCTCGGCGCCGATGCTTGGTCTTGCCGCCTTCCTGCGGGGCGAAGCCTTGCCGCAGCATCCCTCGGTCATGGGGATAGGCTCGCTGGTCTACCAGACGCTCTTTTCAGTGGTGATCTGTTTTAGCCTCTGGTTCTGGCTGCTCGGCCGGTACCGGGCGGGGGAGATCACCGCCTTCAGCGTCATCACGCCCGTCTTTGGCGTCATCGCAGGTGCGGTGATCCTGCATGAGCAGGTTGCCGTCAGCTTTGCGGCCGCGGTGGCGCTGGTCGCTGCCGGCATCCTTCTGGTCAATTGGCCGCAGCGCCAGACCTGATCAGTCGAGTCGCTGTTCGAGGCGGCCGGCGAGGTCCTGGATATATTGCCAGGCGGTGCGGCCCGAGCGGTTGCCGCGCGTCTGAGACCATTCAATGGCCCCGGCGCGGATCGTCTCCTGGTCGGCCTTCAGACCGTAGTGGGCGGCATAGGCAAAGACCATGGACAGATAATCGTCCTGGCTGCAGCGGTGGAATCCCAGCCACAGGCCAAAACGGTCGGAAAGGGAGACCTTCTCCTCGACGGCCTCGCCGGGATTGATGGCGGTTGAACGCTCATTCTCCATCATGTCGCGGGGCAGGAGATGGCGCCGGTTCGAGGTGGCGTAGAAGACAACGTTGGCTGGACGACCCTCGATGCCACCTTCCAGAACGGCCTTCAGCGACTTGTAGGACGTATCCTCCGCGTCGAAGGACAGGTCGTCGCAGAACAGGATGAAGGGGTGATCTGACAGGCGCACCGCAGCCATCAGCAGGGGCAGGCTGTCGATGTCCTCGCGGTGGATCTCGACGAGCTTCAGGGCCTTGAAACCGGGCTGGCTGGCATGACGGTGGTTGATGTCCGCGTGGACCGCCTTGACCAGTGAGGACTTGCCCATGCCGCGTGCGCCCCACAGGAGGGCATTATTGGCGGGCAGGCCACGGGCGAAGCGATCCGTATTCTCGACCAGCAGATCGCGGACGAGGTCGATTCCCTGAAGCAGATTGATCTCGACCCGGTTGACCCTGGGCACCGGCGCAAAGCTTGGCGGCGAAGCATGCCAGACGAAGGCGTCGGCCGCTGAGAAGTCAGGGGCGGGGGTCGCATCCGGGGCCAGCTTTTCGAGCGCGGTCGCGATCCGGGCGAGGAGCGCGAGGGCATCGGGGGAGGAGAGGTCGAGGGGCTTGGTCATGCAGGTCCCTCTACACCGATCATGGCGGGGAGACCAAGGGGTTGCCGCTGGACCGCGAGCCTCCGGCTCGCATCAGGCGCATGAGCGAAGGGCTGATCGGCAGGAGCCGCGCGGTCCACGGGCCCACGGTCGCCAGCTTCGCGAGCCACTGACCGACCCACCATTGCTTTCCCGCCCCCCCTCGGTATAGTCCGCGCGCTTTCGGGGCCTGCCGCATTTTTGCGCGTCGGCTCCCGTCCCATTGGAGCGTCGACGCATGAATTTCATCGCCCCGGCCTATGCACAGGCCGCCGGAACCCCGGGAACCGGAGATCTGGTGATGCAGATGGCGCCCTTCGCCATCATTCTGGTCATCATGTACTTCCTGATTCTCCGGCCGCAGCAGAAGCGTGCCAAGGCCCATCAGGATCTGGTCAAGAACGTGCGCCGTGGCGACACGGTCATCACCGCGGGCGGTCTCGTCGCCAAGGTGGCCCGCACCATCGACGATGCGGAAGTCGAACTCGAGATCGCACCGAACGTGAAGGTGCGCCAGCTGCGTCACCTGATCACCGAGGTCCGCTCGAAGGGCGAGCCGGTCAAGGAGTGACAGGGGCGTCAGTCGCCCCCATCTAGGGATCATCATGCTTCGTTTCGCCCGTTGGAAAATTGCCTCGATCGTGGCCATGTCATTGGCTGCGCTGCTGATCATCGTCCCGAGCCTCCTGCCGAAGGCGACCTTCGACGGCATGAAGAAGGCGATGCCGAAGTGGATTCCCTTTGAGCAGGTCGTGCTCGGCCTCGATCTGCAGGGCGGTGCCCATATGCTGCTCGAGGTCGACAGCGCCGACGTGATCCGTACCCAGGTTGCCAACCTGCGCGATGACATCCGGCGCATCCTGCGCGAGGAAAACATCCGCATCACGGGCGGTATCGGCATTCAGGGCCGCACCGTACAGGTCCGGATCCCTGACGCGGGTGATCGCGCCAAGGCCCTGCCGAAGTTCCGGCAGGTCGCCCAGCCCGGCGCTAATTCCGTTCTCGGCAACATCGGCAATCCACCGGTGGACATCGCCGAGGATACTGACGGCCTCGTGCGGCTGACGGTGTCCGACGCTGGTGTCAGTGATCGTATTCGCCGGGCGGTCGACCAGACCATCGAAGTGCTGCGTCGTCGCGTTGACGCGCTTGGCACGACCGAGCCCAATATCCAGCGTCAGGGCAATGATCGCGTGCTCGTGCAGGTGCCCGGCCTTCAGGACACCAGCCGCCTGAAGGAAATCCTCGGCACAACGGCCAAGCTGGAATTCCGCCTTGTTGCAGATACTGGCTTCAATCCTGCCGATGTGGAGCAGCTTCCCCAGACTGACCAGCCGGGGAATATCCCGGTCGAGAAGCAAGTCATGGTGCAGGGTGAGGACCTGACCGACGCCCAGCCGGGCTTCGACCAGCGCACCTCAGAGCCTGTCGTGAACTTCCGCTTTAACATCCGCGGGGGCCAGAAGTTCGGCGAGGTGACCTCGGCCAACGTCGGCAAGCCCTTCGCCATCGTGCTTGATGGCAAGGTGATCTCGGCCCCGCGCATCATCGGTCCCATCACCGGGGGCTCGGGCCAGATCTCCGGCCGCTTCACGGTAGAGCAGGCCAACAACCTCTCCATCCTGCTGCGCGCTGGCGCATTGCCAGCCAAGCTCACCATCGTTGAGGAGCGCACGGTTGGTCCCGGCCTCGGCCAGGATTCGATCTCGGCCGGCAAGACGGCGGCCTATGTCGCTGCCGTGCTGGTGCTGCTCTACATGCTCACCACCTATGGCACCTTCGGCGTCTTCGCGAATATCGCGCTCGCCATCCATATCGCCATGATATTTGCCTCGCTGATCCTGCTGCAGGCGACGCTGACGCTGCCCGGCATCGCCGGCATCGTCCTCACCATCGGCATGGCGGTGGACTCGAACGTGCTCATCTATGAGCGCATCCGTGAAGAGCATCGCGCCGGACGCTCAGTGATCGCCTCGCTCGATGCAGGCTTCAACCGCGCCTTCGCGACCATCGTCGACTCCCAGTCGACCATGATGGTGGCGGCGGTGATCCTCTATTTCCTCGGCTCGGGTCCGGTGCGCGGCTTTGCCGTCTCGCTGGGCCTTGGCATTCTCACGACCATCGTCACCGCGGTGACCATGACGCGCATGATGATCGCGCTCTGGTATCGCTGGCGCCGGCCGACCGCCCTGCCGATCTGACCGGAGATTTCCATGCTTCGCTTCCGCCTTGCTCCGGACAATCTGACCGTCCACTTCATGCGCCTGCGGCGCTTCAGCTATCCGTTCTCGGCGGTGATGTCGCTGGTCTCGGTGGCCATGTTCCTGTTCGTGGGGCTGAACTTCGGCATCGACTTCGCTGGTGGCACGCTGTTCGAGCTGCGCGCCAAGCAAGGCGCTGCGGATCTGTCGAGCCTGCGTGCGCTCGGCGACACGCTCAATCTCGGCGAGGTCGAGGTGCAGGCCTTTGGTGGCGACACCGACGTGACCCTGCGCATCCGCCTGCAGCCCGGTGGCGATGTGGCCCAGCAGGCTTCCGTCGAGAAGGTGCGCGGCGTCATCGCCGACAAGTACGAAGTCCGCCGGGTCGAGGTGGTTGGTCCGCGCGTCTCGGGCGAACTCGTCCAGTCGGGTACGCTGGGTGTCGTCCTCTCGGTTCTGGCGGTGCTCACCTATCTGTGGTTCCGCTACGAGTGGCCGCTGGCGGTCTCCGCCGTCATCGCCACCATGCACGATCTGCTGCTGACGGTCGGCTTCTTCTCCATCACGCAGCTCGAATTCAATACGACGTCGATTGCGGCGATTCTGACCATCGTGGGTCTCTCGCTCAACGAGACGGTCGTCGTGCTTGATCGCATTCGCGAGATGATGCGCAAGTACAAGAAGCTGCCCATGGCTGAGATCATCGATCTCTCGATCAATGCGGTTCTGTCGCGGACCATCATGACCTCGACGACGGCCTCGCTGGCGCTCCTGGCTCTGGTGATCTTTGGCGGCCACGTCATCCGCTCCTTCTCGCTTGCGATGCTGTGGGGCATCGTGGTGGCGACCTATTCGTCGATCTTCATCTGCTCCCCGGTGCTGATCTATCTTGGCGTGCGCCTTGACGGTCGTGCCATGTCGAGCACCACGGATGAGGACGTCGTCAAGTTGAGCCCGGCGAAATAAGGATTCGCCGGACCCGCACTGCACCTGCCGATTGCCGAAGGTTCTGGAGGGCCGCTGATGTCCGAGCGACGCTATGAGGGCTTCGTCCCAGGCAGCCATGTGATCGAGGGCTATGGGGCGGGGGGCTTCCGCTTCGCGGGCATGTCGCACCTTGGCTCCATCCTGGCCCTGCCGTCCGGGATCAAGGCGTGGTCAGCGACCCAGCCTTCCGAAATCACTGCTGCCTCTCTGGCCGACCTGTGGGATGAAGTGCAGGGATCTGTCGAACTGCTGCTGATCGGATCAGGAACGACACTCGTACCGGTCACCAAGGACCTGCGTGCCGCACTCGCCGCGCGCCAGATCCGAAGCGATCCGATGGCGACCGGCGTGGCGATTTCGACCTACAACATCCTACTGGGTGAACGGCGCAAGGTTGCCGCAGCCCTTCTGGCGGTCCCGTGAACGACGAACCCGCCGATCCACGACTTCCGCTGGCCTATGCCCATTGCGAACAGGTGCTGCGCGAAGGGGATTTTGATCGCTGGCTCGCATGCCTCTTCGTGCCGGCCGAGCGGCGCAAATATCTGCACGCGCTCTACGCCTTCAGCCTCGATGTGGCACGCATCCGCGAGATCGTGTCGGACCCGATGCCGGGCGAAATCCGCTACCAGTGGTGGCGCGATGCCATCGAGGGCGAAGCCCGAGGCGACACCTCGGCCCATCCGGTTGCGGCTGCCTTGCTGGATACGATCGCAACGTTCCGGCTCCCCCATGAAGCGCTGACGAATATCGTCGATGCGCGCACCTTCGATCTCTATGACGACCCGATGCCCGGCCTGCGGCAGCTGGAAGGCTATTGCGGTGAGACCTCTTCGGCGCTGCTCCGGCTGGCCGGGATCGTTCTCATGGGTGGCGAGGATCCGGGAGGTGCGGATGCAGCAGGCCATTGTGGCGTGGCCTATGCCATGACCGGCTTGTTGCGTGCCCTGCCGTGGCATGCGGCGCGCGGGCAAACCTATGTACCAGAGGAGATCCTGCGCCGCCATGAGGCGAGCCACGACGACCTGCTGGCCGGGCGCTATCCGCCAGCCGTGGCCGCAGCATTGGCCGAGATGCGTGAGCTGGCGCGCGCTCATCTTCAGAAAGGGCTGGCGGACCTTGGCAACGTGCGGCCTCAGGCCCGGGCGGCCTTCCTGCCTGTGATGCTGGTCGAGCCCTATCTCAAGCGCATGGAGCGTTGGGACTACAACCCGTTCCGGGAGCCGGTGGACCTGCCCCAGTGGCGGCGACAGTGGATCCTTTGGCGCGCGTCAAAGCGGCTTGGGTAGCCGCAGACTCGCGATCTCCAGTCCGCATGCGCGTCGGGAGGCGCGCGGTCCAAGCTCACACTGGACGGCGGATGACCTCGTCTGCATGTGCGCCAATCCAGCTGCCCAGATCGTCCAGCGCTCGCTCCGTGATGGCCTTTTTCTTGGCGACCGACTTCTCAGGCCCCTTCATCCGGCGTCCATCCGGATGTTTGGGCGTGATGTTCATGGGCGGGAAGAGGCCGAAGTTCACATTCATGGGCTGAAAGGATTTTGGGCCGGCATCGATGGTCTCGATGTGGCCGCCGGTGATGTGGTTCAGCAGCGCGCCAATGCCAGTGGTCACGGGCGGGATCTGAGGTTCTTCCCCGAGAGCTTCGGCAGCTGCCATGCGACCGGCCATGAGCCCAACGGCCGCGCTCTCCACATAGCCTTCGCAGCCTGTGATCTGGCCAGCAAAGCGCAGGCGGGGATCTGCTTTCAGCCGCAGGAAGGGATCGAGCACC
>CAISZN010000365.1 GCA_903889985.1 uncultured Hyphomicrobiales bacterium
CAGTTCCGATCCTCCGCCGCACCTCGTGGAAGAAGAGGGCCAGGCGTGCCGTCTGGTTGATATGGCTGACAATCTGGAACAGCCGAGAGTTTTGTCCTTCGAACAGGATCGGGACGACAGGAGACTTCGCAGCCTGAACCAGGCGGGCGAGATAGGGTGTCCAAGGTCCATCGATGGCAGGCCGCCGCCCCCAAAAGTCCGGCGAGGTCGAGACCGCCCCGGCCGGGAAGATGACCATGCAGCCACCTGCCCTGACATGCTCGAGGGCAGCCGTGCGGCTTGCCGCATTCTGGCGGCGGGCGACGGGCGTGTCCGAGAAATCGATGGGGAGCATCTTCTCCCGCATTTCTGGTGCACGCAGAAGGACCGCGTTGCTCAGTACCCTGAAGTCTGGCCGCACCTGCTCCATGAGGGCGCACATGACAATGCCGTCCAGCACGCCAAAGGGGTGGTTGGCCACGACGATCAGCGGACCGGATTTCGGCAGGGCGAAGAGTCGCTCACGGTCGATCTGCAGATCGAGGGAAAGTGCAGCAATGGAAGTGGCGAAGAAACTACGCCCTTCCCAACCAGACTTATGGTGTTGAAAATATAATTTTTTTAGGAGGTTACGGCCGGTTGCTACCTCGATAGATGAAACAGCGAGCCGCTTCAGAAGCGGGTCGCTCGGCTCGCAATAGGTAAAGGCGCTCTCATCCACAAACCCCGGCCTAACCTCGGGCTGTGACGATGCCATGACGTGCCGTCAAAGAGACTTGGACAATGTGTCGAAGGCCATGAGTTGCCTCAGAAGGCCTTCGAATTCGCCAAGTGGCACCTGATTGGGGCCATCAGAGAAGGCATTGGCCGGATCGTCATGGGTCTCGATGAAGACGCCTGCAACCCCGACGGCAACTGCCGCACGCGCCAGTACGGGGACAAACTTGCGCTCTCCCCCTGATGACGTGCCCTGCCCGCCCGGCTGCTGCACGGAATGGGTGGCATCGAAAATCACCGGCGCGCCCGTCTGCTCGGCCATGGTCGGCAGGGCGCGCATGTCGGACACCAGCGTGTTGTAGCCAAAGCTTGCCCCGCGCTCGGTGACGAGAACATTGGGATTGCCCGAGCCGGTTACCTTGGCGACGACGTTCTTCATGTCCCAGGGGGCGAGGAACTGGCCTTTTTTGACGTTCA
Organism: uncultured Hyphomicrobiales bacterium; assembly: GCA_903889985.1. Taxonomy (GTDB): domain Bacteria; phylum Pseudomonadota; class Alphaproteobacteria; order Rhizobiales; family Beijerinckiaceae; genus Terripilifer. The sequence goes on from CAISZN010000365.1 coordinate 1,174, forward strand.
CCGGCTTGCCAGTGTTCGCCGCCGCGATCAGCAGGTCCGTCTGGCGGCACAGGAACGCCGGGATCTGGAGCACGTCGCAGACCTCGGCCACGGTGGCGCACTGGTCGTTCTCGTGAACGTCAGTCAGGATCGGAAGGCCGAAGGTGGCCTTGATGTCGGAAAAGATCTTCAGGGCCTCGTCGAGGCCGCAGCCGCGACGGCCCGTCAGGGACGTGCGGTTGGCCTTGTCAAAAGAGCTCTTGTAGACGAGGCCAATTCCGAGACGACCAGCGATGCCTTTCAGGGCCTCGGCCATTCGGAACGCGTGGTCACGGCTCTCGAGCGCGCAGGGGCCGGCAATGATCGCCAGTGGCAGGTGATTGCCAAAGGCCACGGCCCCGGCGCCCTGGCCAATCTGAACCTCTTTCGCAGCATCCATGAAAACCTCAATGTGCCCTGCCTGTGCGCGCCAGCGATAGGCCCGACAGGGAGGTTACGCAACCGCGCTGACGCGATCAGATCAAACCAGACGGCTCTGGGCCTTGGCCGCTGCGATGAAGCTCGCAAACAGCGGATGCGGCTCGAAGGGGCGGGATTTCAGCTCCGGATGATACTGGACGCCGATGAACCAGGGATGGTTCGTGAGCTCCACCGTCTCCGGCAAGAGGCCATCCGGCGAGGTGCCAGCGAACAGCATCCCCTTGGCTTCCAGGCACTCGCGATAGGCGGTGTTTACCTCATAGCGATGGCGATGGCGCTCTGAAATTTCGGCCGATCCATAGATCTGGGCGATTTTCGACCCTTCGCGCAGGCGGGCCTTGTAGGCGCCCAGCCGCATGGTTCCGCCAAGATCTCCACCCTGCTTGCGGGTTTCGAGCTCGTTGCCGCGCATCCATTCGGTCATGAGGCCAACGACCGGGTCGGTCGTTTCGCCGAATTCCGTCGAATTGGCCGCCCCGATCCCGGCAAGCGACCGTGCTGCCTCGATGACGGCCATCTGCATGCCAAAGCAAATGCCGAAATAGGGCACATTGCGCTCGCGGGCGAAACGGGCTGCGAGGATCTTGCCCTCGGCTCCGCGCTGGCCGAAGCCGCCCGGCACGAGGATGCCGTTGACATGTTCGAGATAGGGAGCCGGATCGCCGCCCTCAAAAATCTCGCTCTCGATCCAGTCGAGCTTCACGCGCACCCGGTTGGCGATTCCGCCGTGAGACAGGGCCTCGATGAGTGACTTATAGGCGTCTTTCAGGCCGGTGTACTTGCCCACGATGGCGATGGTGACCTCGCCCTCAGGGTTGTGGATATGCTCGCTGACCGAGTTCCAGCGGCCCATATCAGGCTTCGGAGCTGGCTCGATCCCGAAGGCCGCAAGCACTTCCCGGTCGAGGCCCGCTTCGTGATAGGCGCGCGGGACGTCGTAGATCGTATCGACGTCCAGAGCCTCGATGACGGCGGTCTCGCGGACGTTGCAAAACAGGGCGAGCTTGCGGCGTTCCTCGCGCGGTAGCTCCCGGTCGGCGCGGCAAAGCAGGATGTTGGGCTGAATGCCGATGGAGCGCAGCTCCTTGACCGAATGCTGGGTCGGCTTGGTCTTCAGCTCGCCGGCAGTCGGAATATAGGGCAGCAGAGTCAGATGGACGTAGACCGCGTGGCCGCGCGGCAGGTCGTTGCCGAGCTGGCGGATAGCCTCGAAGAAGGGAAGGCCCTCGATGTCGCCAACCGTGCCGCCGATCTCGACCAGCACGAAATCATAGGCTTCGTTGCCTTCAAGGACGAACTCCTTGATATGATTGGTCACATGCGGGATCACCTGCACGGTGCCGCCGAGATAGTCGCCCCGGCGTTCCTTGGCGATGATTTCCTGATAGATGCGGCCGGTGGTGATGTTGTCCTGCTTGGTGGCAGGGCGCCCGGTGAACCGCTCGTAATGTCCAAGGTCAAGGTCGGTCTCGGCTCCGTCATCGGTGACGAAGACCTCGCCATGCTGAGTCGGGCTCATCGTGCCCGGATCGACATTGAGATAGGGGTCGAGTTTCCGCAGGCGGACCGTGTAGCCCCTGGCCTGAAGAAGAGCCCCGAGGGCCGCTGATGCCAAACCCTTGCCGAGCGAAGACACCACGCCGCCGGTGATGAAAATGTACCGCGCCATGGGGTTCTACACCTATCCTCATGAGGGTGATTCGGGGAGCCGTTTCAGACGGCCGAACGCGTTCATCCACATGCATCCGCGCTCGGCTGCATGTCCCAATGAAGAGAGGGCCGGTGTCCCGGCCCTCCGTGTGTTCGATTGCTTACTGCCGGGGCGGCTCTGGCGCGGAAGGCGCCGCGGGAGCCTGCTGCTGGTTCTCGATCTGCTTGAGCTGATCGAGGACGCTGCCGCCCTGCCCGGGCTGGCCCTGGGTCTGGCCCGCCGGCTGCACGCCGTCGAAGATCGACTTCGGTGCCCGGTTTAGGTTGGCCATGATCGTCAGGATCAGGCTGGTCGCAAAGAAAAGCGCGGCCAGAATGGTGGTTGCGCGGGTCAGGGCATTGGCCTGACCACGGCCTGTGAGGAACCCGCCGCCGCCGCCGATGCCCAGCGCGCCACCTTCAGAGCGCTGCAGGAGCACGACTGCGACCAGCGCGATCACCACGATGAGATGAAAGGCAATGATGACGGTCTGCATGAGATGTCCAGAAATCGGGCCCGGGCCCTGAGATTTGATGCGCGTCTTAGCGCATCGGGAAACGGAAGGCTAGCGGGCGCTTGGACCCCATGGCCCCAACCCTGCCTGCGAGCCAACGGTCCTCAAACGTAAGCCGCGGCGATCCCCAGAAAGTCCGAAGCCTTCAGGCTTGCGCCGCCAACCAGCGCCCCGTCGACATTGGGCACTGCCATCAGCTCGACAGCATTCGCGGGCTTCACAGAGCCGCCATAGAGGATGCGGACCTTGGCCCCCTGCTCTCCTACGAGCACGGCGAGTCGGTCCCGGATGAAGGCATGGACCTCCGCTACGTCGGCAGCTGTCGGCGTGAGACCAGAACCGATCGCCCAGATCGGCTCGTAGGCGATAACCAGATTCGCAGCCGTCGACCCAGTCGGGACGGAGCCGTCGAGCTGACGGCCCACCACATCAAGGGTCTGCCCGCCCCGACGCTCGCCCTCAGTCTCGCCGACGCAGACGATGGCGACGAGGCCAGCCCGCCAGGCGGCCAGGGCTTTGGCGCAGACCTCAGCATCACTCTCATGATGGTCTGTGCGGCGTTCGGAATGGCCGACAATGATGAAGCTGCCACCTGCGTCAGCCACCATTTCGGCTGAAATATCACCGGTATGGGCACCTGAGGCCTTTGCGTGGCAGTCCTGCGCACCAATAGGGAAGGCCCCGGCCACCTTGGCAACTGCGGCCCCAATCAGGGTTGCCGGGGGGCAAATCAGGAAATCGACCTTCGCCTTGAGGCCCGAGGTATAGCCGGCAGCCATGCCCTCGAGTTCCGCCAGGGCGGTCTTCAGGCCGTTCATCTTCCAGTTGCCAGCAACGAGGGGACGGGGGCTGTCAGTCATGGTCATTCCTTCTTTTGTCCCTGGCGAGTTAGCACCACCGCACCCTCCTGCAAAGCCGACCTTGGTCC
>CAISZN010000366.1 GCA_903889985.1 uncultured Hyphomicrobiales bacterium
ACCGGCTCGAGCTTCGTTGGGTCGAAGCGCAATTCCTTGAACAGGGCCGCATTGACAACAATGGGAGCAGGCGGGGAGCAAAGGAGGGTGTAGCCATCGGGCGCTGAGCGATAGACGGCCTCAGCGGCTAGATTATTGCCGGCTCCGGGGCGGTTTTCAACCACGATGGTCTGACCGAAGCGAACCGGAAGGCGTTCGCTGAAAAGCCTCGCGATCAAATCGTTACCGCCACCTGCGGCTGCGGAAACGATGATCTTGATCTGCCCCTTGGGGTAATCCGCTGCCGCACCCTGCGCCTGAGCGCCCCTTGTGACGAGCGACGCCCCTGCCGCCGCCATGAAGTCCCGGCGGGTCAAGCCCTTGTGCATACGTTCCTCCCACCTGATTTGGTGGTGTCGAAGCTACACACAAATCGGCGGAGGCCAAGGGGGCCTTTAGAAGTCGCGCTTCATGCCGATGGAAAGCTTGTCGCGCGCCGGCTTTACGAAGACATTATTGCCTTCGCCAAGATCACCCACGAAAACGCCCGCCCCTGCCCGGTGGTGAATGGTCGGGACACCCGGAATGGGTAAGGAGATCTCACGGCCCCGCGGATCCGGCAGGTTCGGTTTGGCAACCTCAGGGATTTCAGGCTGCGTGAAGGCACCAGCCTGCACTTCATCCTCGCTCCGGCAGGCCTCGCAATCGGGGGCGTTCTCCGCACGGACGGCGGCGGAGCCGAAAACGAGAGCAGCAAGGGCCAAGGGCAGGAAGCGCATGAATTTCCGATAAAAGGCACTTGCGGCCAAAGCAAGGCATGGCAATCCGGGGCGTGCCACTATTTTACTGTGGCGAGGTCCCTGCTGGCAGCCTCGGCGAAACTGGGATCCAGCGCCTCCCGGACCGTCATCTTGCCCTCAATCAGCCCCTCGGCCTTGAAGACCTCAAAGTCCTCTTCGAGCGAACCGATATTTACTGAGCCATCATCGCTCGAATAACTGAACCGCAGAGAGTGCAGCAGGTCGCGATCCTTGACAGGGGTATTCTCGGCAATCAGGGAAACGAACTCCTCGGCATCCTTACCCGCGAGCTTTCCATCTATGATGGAGGCATTCTGGGCGCGCACCCCACGCAGATAGGCGCGCATGAAGCGCAGGGCCACTTCCTTGCGCTGGGTACGGAACCGATCCGAATAGATCATGACTGAGATTTGGTGACCGGGATAGATCTGGTCGTCGGTCATGAAGGCGACTGCGTAACCTCGCCGCACCGCCTCTGTGGCGAAGGGCTCCGTCGGAAAGGCCACATCGGCGGCGCCATTCTGCAGGGCTGCGATCTGCTGAGGGAAGCCCATGTAGACGCGGTCGATGTCACTCTCCTGCAGGCCTGTCTGTTTGTAGATGCGTGCCAGCGTGCCCATGGCAGAGCTGCCTGGTGCAGCACTTGCCACCCTCAGCCCCTTGAGATCAGCGAGGGTCTTCACGCGCCCGCTCGCGATCAGTTCCTTGCGCACCAGCAATGTCTGGCTATGGCGCCCCGGAGGGGTGGCCGACTTGTCGGCGACGATGCGCACACCGATATTGCGTGCGATAGCATTATAGAGCCCTGCGGAAGGACCACCTGCTGCCCCATCAATATCGCCGGATGCGAGTGGCGCTATCATCCGTGCAGCTGAATCGAAGTTTACGAAATTGACCTCAATGCCCTCCTGCTTGAAATAGCCGCGCGATTGGGAAATGAAAAACGGCAGATCGGTGATCGAGAAGGTCGTGCCGATATTCACCACATCGGCGGCGCGTGCGGGCATGGCTGCCACGAGCGCGAAACCAAGCAAACATAGTCGAACCAGCCTTGCGCAGGTCGTCATGCGATCCTCCCATTTAGCGGTCGTTCCCGCTTCTTTTTGGAAACTGCGATCCTATTCAGGATCGGAAGGCAGAATGCTTGAGCGCAGAGAGCCGATTTGCGGCGAGCGGATTTCCACGCGGTCTCCGGGCTTCAGGAACAGGTCAGGCGCAACCTTGCCGTCATCGCCTTTCTTGCTCGAATCCATGGCTGTACCCCGCCCCGTGCCGCTCGCGATGATATCGCCGGGATAGAGCGTCAATCCGTGCGAAAGGAACTGGAGGTATTCGCCAAAGGAATAAGCCATGTCCTTCGTGTTGAAGGACTGCCGCTGCTCATCATTGACCCATGTCTCGATGTCGATATTGCGCTCGTCGAACTCACCCACAACGATGCACGGCCCAAGCGAATAGCAATTGTCGAAGTTCTTCCGCTTGGCGAAATTGAGCGAAGCTGGGTTCTCGGGGTAGTCGCGCGCGCTCCAGTCCGTGAACAAAGTGATACCCCAGATGGCACTGCGCGCATCTTCGGCCTTGATGTTCTTGATCCTGCGACCAAGAACGATGGCAAGTTCACCCTCGTAGTCGAAGCGCGTCACGCCGTTGGGATAGATGACCTCGCCATCGGGTCCCACCGCGTCGCGATCAATCTTCCAGCTGCCCCAGAAGCCACGGGCACGAACCTGCTCTCGCGGATCAAGCGCTGGCGCCCCGAGCTCGCGTCCGTTCTGGGATGCCATCGCAGCCGCATGCGCGGGGAAATTGCCGCCGCAGAACGCGACACGTCCGCTGCGTGGCTTCGGAGCATGTAGATAGACTTCTTCAGCAGGAAGGACGAGTTCCTCGCCTTCGCAGCCAATGTCGTCCGCAGCTCGATCGAAGAGATAGTCGAGCGCTGCGCGCACGGCTTCAATTGCCCGGTCCCCACCTTCGATGAAGGATTCGAGATCACTCGGCGCAATTGCTTCAGCCATGATCACCGGGTTGGGTTCGCCATGCTTCTCGGCAAGATGCTTTGCGACGGCACCCGAAACATCGACGACCGCGCCCTCATGCAGAACGCCGAGCCGCTGCTGGGAACCGTAAACGACAAACCTCATGATGCCCCTCCCCTGTTGCGCAGGAGACTAGCAGTCCTGACGCCGAAGCCAAGGCCTTGGAGACAGGGCTGATACGTGCTTTCCTGCCAACAACAAAATGAAATCCTGGGGAGAAACGCTCATGAACCGCCTGTGCGTGACCGCATGGTTGTCGCTTGCTCTTGTCGGCGCGACGCCAGCCATCGCTGAACCGATGAAGGTCTGCGTGCCCCAGCGCGGTATCTGGGAGACTGCGCCGCCTGATCTCGGCAAGCAGGCGGGTATTTTCAGCAAGCACGGTCTGGAGCTCGACATCACCTACACGCAGGGTGCTGGCGAAACCTTGCAGGCCGTCATTTCCGGCTCCTGCGACGTCGGGCTAAGCGTCGGCACGCTGGGCGTATTGGGGGCCTATGCGAAGGGCGCGCCGATCCGCATCATCGCCGCCAATTCAACAGGTTTTGCAGAGACCTATTTTTATGTTCCGGCAAATTCCCCGATCAAATCGCTGAAGGACGCCGAAGGAAAGACAATCGCCTATTCGACTTCCGGTTCCTCAACCCAGATCGCCGCCATGGCGCTTCTCGATCTCTATGGTGTCAAGGGCAAGCCAGTCGCTGCAGGCGCGGTCGGCGCCACCTACACGCAGGTACGCTCGGGCCAGATCGATATCGGCTGGGCAACACCACCGTTCCAGCTGGACGAATTGCGTCGCGGCGAAATCCGCATGATCGCGCGCGCAAGCGATGTCCCTGACCTGCGCAAGGAGACGGTGCGGGTGCAGATTGCCAATGCAGCGACAGTAAGCAACCGGGCCGAGATGATCGCCAGATATATGCAGGCCTATCGGGAGACCCTTGACTGGATGTATGCCAGCCCAGATGCCATCAAGCTCTACATCGCCTTCGCAGGCTTTTCAGAGGAGAGCGTGCGTCAGATGATGGCGGAATTCATCCCGCGCGCCGACCTGCAGACCGACGAGATTCGCGGCATGGCGGAGAGCATGAACGATGCGATTCGCTTCAAGTTCCTGACGGCACCGCTTGCCGAAGCCCAGCTTTCCGGACTTATGGCCATTCCCAAGGCCCGTTGAGGCACATCATTGTCGAAAGCGCCGGTCATGCGTAAACTTCGGAATGATTTCGCCTAGAGGTGTAATGATGTCCGGAGTTCCGACTTGGCCGCGAGGGGTCGCGGCATGAGCCTCACCGGACCGGAGGCCTGATGTCGCTCACCCTCCAACATTTGCGAATCCTCTTTGCTGCGCTGGCGGCTCTGCTGGCCGGTATCCTGGCCTGGAATCTGGCTGCCGAGCACCGGGAGATGCTGCGCCGCGAACGCGGCGGGGATCGACCCACCGCCCGCGTCCTGCCCCAGGTGGCACCGCCTGCACCGACGACCATCTCAACGCCGGCGATCGTCCCGCCAACGACGCCAGCGGCCCCCCCGCCCCATAACGCTCTATCCGACCGCATGGGCGAGGTCCCGGACTACAAGACCTTCCGGGACCGTTTTGCTGCCAGCTTTCCAGGTGACTGGACGCGCGCCGTCGAGGTGATGGGCCAGCCCCGCGCCGACGGTCTGCCCTCGGATACCCCGGATGCGCTATTCCTTGAGACCTTGAAGACCCTGCGCCGCAGCCGCGGGGCGCTGGCATCCAAGGCCGCGAGCGAACCGCTAAGCGCTGTTTTCACCCAGCAGATGCGGTTGCTCGCAGCGCTGTCATCTACCGACAAGCGTCTGTGCGTGGATTTTCTCTTCGGCGAAGACAGCCGCGGTTTCCTCGCATTCGCAGGGACGCACCGGCCGCTGCTCGTCGCACTGGCTGGGGCTGCCCTCGATGCGGTCATCGACGGCGCCGCAAAGCGTATCGAGCGGCCCGCCCCGACCGACGCTGATTTCGCCCTTCTAGAAAGGATGCTGACCGAACGAGGGCTGGGCGCAGCCGAGATCGAAGCGCTGCTGGATGGACGCCATCCAGACCCACCGATCGCGGACGACAGGCTCTGCGATGCGGGCCTTGTCTATTATGACGTCCTGAAGCAGCTGCCCGAAGATGCTCGGCTGCGGATCTATGCCCTTTCCGTTGAGCTGATGTCGCGGCTCTAGGATTGGGGCGGAACGGGCTCGCAGATCACCGGCCCGCGCCAGTTGCCATAGCGCCAAGGTGTTAGGGGGCCCGCACCATCAGGAAGAGCGGGCGGTACAGGATCAAAGCCCGATGATCCCCACGGATGGCAGCGGCACAGGCGGGCAAAGCCCATCCATCCTCCTGCCCACAGACCGTGCCGATCAATGGCCTCGTCCATGTAGCCCGAACAGGTCGGTAAATAGCGGCACCAGCGGCCCAGCAAGCTCGACAGGGTCAGCTGGTAGAGGCGGATCAGCAGCCGGGCCGCACGACGCATCGCGCGAACCGGCCAGACCGGCCTATTGGAAATATTTCCGGGCACGCTGCTTTGCCTTTTCGCTCGCCCCCAGCGCCCCCATGGCCGCCTTTTCCAGGTCTTGGGCCGAGACCGGGTCAATCTCGAGTTTGGCGGCATCCGTCTCCTTGATGAAGTCGGGATCCTTCATCATGTCCCGAAAGGCCTGGCGAATTGCGTCTACGCGCTCCTGAGGGACACCCGGCGACATGGCGAAGGGATGGCCAAGGCGGTTGCCCGCGGTCACGATGCGCACGACCTGCAGGTCGTCTTCATTCTTGACGAGGTCGTCGAGCCCCGGAACACCATCGAGGTCAGACGGCTTTGGCCCTGAATAGATGAGAATATTGATGTCCTTGTTGGCGATCCATTCCGGCTTCGCCGCCTTCCAGCTAACCCAGGACGAATTGCGGGCCGACACCTCACCACGTTCCATGGCAAGGTTGAGCGGACCGGATCCGGTATAGCCCATCACCATCTTGAACTTGGTGCCAAGAACGTCGTTGAGCATCATCGGGAAGGTCAGCGTGATCCCCGAAGAGCCAACGGCACCCGCGATCACTTCCTGCTTCTGGGCATCCTCGATCGTCTTTACGCCTGTGGTCTTCCACGTAACCATGGTCTCGGTGCTTGGGGACACAGAGCCGATCCAGTTGTATTTGACCGCATCGAACTGGATGCCTTCGAGGCCCACTGCCTGCGAGGTCGGCAGGCCATTCTGGATGAGGCCGATGTAGGTCCCGTCCTTCGGAGCGACGCGATAGAGGTAATTCGCCATTACCATGCCGGTAGCACCCGTCATGTTCTGGGCAACCACATTCGGCCTGCCGGGAATATATTTCCCGAGAAACCGAGAAACGAGGCGCAGCTGGAAATCATATTCGCCGCCAGGGCTGACCCCGACCAGCGCATAGACGGTCTTGCCGCGATAAAAATCCTCCACGGAATCGGCGCGCGCGACGGGTGGGACGGCAAATGCCGTCGTGGCCAGCAGGGCGCAGAGCAGGATGTTTCTTTTGAACACCTTGGCATGTCTCCACATTGTTTGACCTGGACTACACTGAGGCGCGCATCGACGCAAAATGATCAGTGCCCTCTCCCACCGAAAGGACGAGATCGTGAACGAGCTTGAGCTGATCTGTCAGGCAGCCCTGTTTGCCGCGCAGCGTCACCAGGGACAGAAGCGCCGCGGCGAGATGGATACCCCCTATCTCAACCACTTGGCGGAAGTCGCAGCCTATGCGGCGCTTGAAACCAAGGGGTGTGATGCGGCCCTGATAGCGGCCTGCTGGCTGCACGACACGATCGAGGACACAGCCACGACGAGGCAGGAGCTGGAGGAGTATTTTGGATCTGAGATTACGGGGCTCGTGCTGGAAGCAACCGATGACATGAACCTTCCCGAAGCCGAGCGAAGGCGCATCCAGGAAGATGAAGCTCCGCACAAATCAACCCGAGCGAAAATCCTCAAGATTGCCGACAAGCTCTCGAATGTCCGCAAGATGACCGAGGACCCTTCGGCCGCATGGAGCCCGCAGCAATGCCTCGATTATGCAGAATGGGCAGAGCGCGTCGTCTCAGGCCTGCGCGGTAAAGCGCCGGTGCTTGAGGCGAAATTCGACACCGCCATGACGCTGGCGCGCCGGCGCTTTGCCCCTTAGGCCGAAGCTTTCGTCTTTCCAGCCTCGATCTGGTTCAGGGCATCAACGACCGCATCGAAGGTCAGCAGCGTGGAGGCATGCCGAGCCTTGTAGTCCCGGACCGGCTCAAGCACGGCGATATCGGCCCATTTGCCGTCAACGGGCGGAGACCCGTTCTCTTTCAGCATCTTGCGGACCTTTTCCCAGAGCGCCCGAAGCTCCTCGGGGGTCGAACCAATGATGTTTCGGGCCATGATCGAAGAGGAGGCCTGCCCAAGGGCGCAGGCCTTCACGTCATGCGCGAAATCGACGACCCGCCCGTCGGCCAGTTTGAGATCAATTGTCACAGTGGAGCCGCAAAGCCGCGAATGGGCTGTCGCACTCGCATCGGGCACAGGCAGCCGCCCCTGCCGCGGAATATCGGCCGCAAGCTCGAGGATGCGCTTGTTATAGACGTCGTTCAGCATGGCCTTGTCCCAATCGGCACGTTGGTCCGGGATCTCAATCCCCTATATAGTGCTGAAACAGGTGGAGCCCAAGCCATGCTGCAGGTGCTCTGACGCACCGGTAACCGGGTGATTTCGCAAGCGGCGAAAATTGTTCTAGCTTCACTGGTCCAGCAACGGCCCCGCCGCGTAACTGCTGGACCGTGTCAAAGGAGGCACCACGTGGATCAAGTGGTTAAGACCTTGTCCCCCATTCCCGCGCGTCACGTTTCTCGCGGTTATCAGGGGCATGTGAATACAAAACCGACGCGCGAAGAGGCTGAAGCAGCCGTTCGCGTCCTGCTGCGCTGGGCCGGTGACGACCCGGCCCGGGAAGGTCTGCTCGACACGCCCAAGCGCGTCGTGAAGGCCTATGAAGAGCTTTTTCAGGGCTATCGCAAAGACCCTGCAGAAATCCTCTCGACCGTTTTCGAGGACGTTGAGGGTTATGACGACATGGTTCTCGTGAAGGACATCCCCTTCACGTCCCATTGTGAGCACCACATGGTGCCCTTCGTCGGCAAGGCGCACATCGGCTATTTCCCGGCCGAGGGCGTCGTGGGTCTGTCCAAGCTCGCTCGTGTGGTGGAAGTCTATGCCCGTCGCCTGCAGACGCAGGAAACCATGACGGCACAGATCACGGAAGCGATCGATGACGCGCTGAAGCCGCGCGGCATCGCTGTCATCATTGAAGCCGAACACATGTGCATGTCGATGCGCGGCGTACAGAAACAGGGCGCCTCGACCATCACGACACGCTTTACAGGCGTGTTCCGTGACGATCCAGCTGAGCAGGCACGCTTC
>CAISZN010000367.1 GCA_903889985.1 uncultured Hyphomicrobiales bacterium
GTGACCGGGTCGATCTTGGACACGACAGTCTGCGGTGCAGTTTCCTTGGCCCAGAGGAATTTGCCCGTCGTACGATCGAGCGCCTCGAGGATCGCAAGCTTGCCGGCTGTCACGACGGCCTTGCGTGGCTGTCCATTGACCGGGATATCGACAAGAATGCGCTCATAGGAATAGTCGAGGTCGAGCGTGTCATTCTGAAGATGCTGGAAATACCACTTCAGCTTGCCGGTCGAGGCGTCGATGGCGAGCGTGGAATCCGTATAGAGCGCGTTGTTGTCGAAGCCGTCCTTCTTGGGCAGCGTGCCGCGCATTTCCGCGATCCACGGATAGGGCTGGCCAACGCCGTGGAAGATCAGGTTCTGCTCGGGATCATAGCTGCCTGCGATCCAGGCCGAGCCACCAAAGCGCTGTTCCAGCGGCAGTCCATTCCAGGTCTTCTCGTTGGGATCGCCATTCTGCGCGACCGTGTGCACGCGCCAGATCTCTTCACCCGAATCCGGCTTGTGGCCGGTGATGAAACAGCCCCCCGCCTGCGCCGCATTGCAGCCACTCATGGAGGCGACGATGACACCATTGGCCATGAAGGGGCCGCTGGAATAGCGGAAGCCCTTGTTCCAGTCCGCCACGGTGTGATCCCAGATCACCTTGCCGGTCTTGGTGTCCAGCGCGACCAGATGTGCGTCCGATGTGGCGATGATGAGCTTGTTGTCATAAATGGCCATGTTGCGCTTGGCGAGAGAGTTGCCACCTTCGGTCAGCAACTTCTGCGGCACCTGGCGCTGGTACTCCCACAGCAGGTCTCCGCTTGCACCATTGAGCGCCTGGATCTTGTCGCCCGCATTGGTAATAAAGAGCACCCCATCATGAACGATGGGTGCAATCTCGGTCACCCCGGAGGTCATGGACCAGGTCCAGGCCACCTTCAGGTTCTTGACGTTCTTCGTGTTGATCTGGTCGAGCGGGCTGTAGCCCTGGTTATCATAGGTACGCCGCCCCATGAGCCAGTCCGCTGCCGGCGGGTTACGCAGAAGGGATTCGGTCACTGGCGATAACTTTTCCAGCGGATTGGCGGACTTCGCGGCAGGTGCCTGCTGTGCCTGTGCTGCAGCTGCGAGAAGCGCGAGCGGTAGGGTTGAAACAAGCAGGCGTTGTGTCAGTGCGCGCATGGGTGCGTCCTCCAGTCGCGGCTTAGGTTGCCGCTATTCCTCCTCGTGGGAGATTGCGCGCACTTTCGCCGCTGGGACGCTCCGCCGCAAGGGGGCATTGCAGCGAAAGGGTTGATCTTGCCGTCGTTCTGGCGAATTGTGCAGGGCAAATATACTCACAACAGAGACGTTTGAAGGAGAGAACGCCGTGCTGACGCGAGAGCAGAACGAACGCCTTGTCCGGGTGGGCCCTGGAACGCCCGCTGGCGAGCTTTTCCGCCGCTACTGGCAGCCAGCCGTTCTCTCCGAGGAAGTCCCGGAAAGCGACGGTGCACCGGTGCGCGTGCGCCTGCTTGGCGAAGACCTCCTGGCCTTTCGCGATAGCGATGGTGTGGTCGGTCTCGTCGATGCCTTCTGCCCGCATCGGCGCGCGCCCTTCTTCTTCGGCCGCAACGAGGACTGTGGCATTCGCTGCGCCTATCATGGCTGGAAGTTTGACCGGAACGGTGACTGCATGGACATGCCGACCGAGCCCGGCAACGAGGTCATGAAGGAGAAGACCAAGATCACCGCCTATCCGACGGTCGAGAAGGGCGGCATCGTATGGGCCTATATGGGCCCTCCCGACCAGCAGCCGCCGGCTCCCGACTACGAGTGGACCCGCGTGCCACATGAATTCCTGCATGTGTCGAAGACCTACGAGGAATGCAATTACCTGCAGGCACTTGAGGGCGGCCTCGACACGGCGCATTCCTCCTATGCGCATAACAACAACATGCAGGCGACGAGCGATCCGCGTCTGCAGGACAAGTCGCCACGTCTCGACGTGCATCCGACCGACTATGGCTATTACTATGTCTCGACGCGCCAGATGGGTGAAGGCGACAGCTATGTGCGCCTCTATCACTACGTGATGCCCTTCCAGCAGATGCGCGGCGGCATCCATGAGTTCTCCGGCAAGCGCCGCAAGGCGCCCGCCATCGACGGACATCTGTGGGTGCCCATCGATGACTACACCACCTACGTCTACAACTGGCACCACACCTATGATGACACGACGCCGGTCGATCAGGCCCATCGAGACGCGACCGAAACCTTTTATGGCCGCGGCCCGGACGACATGATCCCCGGCACCTACCGCCTGAAGAAGAACAAGTCGAATGACTACA